>JBCCSZ010000063.1:0-28323 GCA_039199225.1 Bacteroidota bacterium | reverse complement strand
TTTCCAATCGATATTATACTGCGATCCTCCACCAGAGGAATTACATCGGGATCATTTAGTTACAGCATCGCCAATATTCCAGATTGTATTTTTGATGAAGGCTTGACCGTTAAAGCAGAGTTCTCTATTGAAGTCATTGAGCCCGATGGAAGTACAACACCTGTCTCTAGACAGACGGGATACGCGGAGCCACCAGACGCCAATGGTATTAGCTTTGTCATGACCATTGACGACTGGCCAGCAGCTGGTCAGGTAAGAACTATAACAACGATGAAAGTTGTTAGGCCGGGGGATGAATGCTGTGATTTACCATTTTTTCCACCGGATGTTCAGCCTGGCGATCCAGCTAATAACAAAGTTTACTCAGACTTCGGCTGCTGTTTCTTTACGACTTGCTGCGAATGTTTTCCTCACGAACCACCTCTGATTCCCCAAATAAAAAACCACATGCTTACACAACTTATCACATGGGTAAGAAATGCATCACCGCCCCCCGTAGGCTTCCTATCTACCTATAACGCACGTACACAATGCTCTTGTTGCACCTGGTAGCAAAACGGAAAACCATTAATCTCTGGCTGCTACAGCCCAAGTCGCAAAAGACTTACAACTTTTTAGGTAATACTGGTATTCCTCCGACAATGTATGGGGCGACTGGTACCAATCGATGTGCTTGAGCCGATACGGCCTGTCGGTTCGAAGGGCATTGTGGTATTGTTTCACGTCAGACCCCGGACGATACATCGCAAAAGTAGAGTCTATGTAGGATTCAAAGGCCCGACCACCGGCGACCGGTTTCGCCTGGGGTGGCCAGAATTGGGATTCGTGCCGGACAACTTGTTCCTTGAGCGGGTAATGATCCGGCAAATCCTCAATTTCCAAGGACAAACCAATGTGATTGTGCCTTGGATGATCGTCCATCAGCTTGCTCAAATACGGAAGCACATCCATCGGCATATCTGGATAAGGAATCAAATCGGGGTCCGTAACAATATAATATGGATAATCTTTCAACAGACGCTCGCCGATGTGCGCCACCCCATTTTTCCAGGAGTTGAAGCCCAGACGAACCACTTGCACATCTGGCTCATTCAACTGATCGTAGAATGCCAACAAAGGGGGGTAAGTCGAGTCGTTGTCCACTATGATGAAAGACTTCTTACCTTTCAACTTGCGCATCCACGCCAGGCTATCCTTTAATATGCTGAGCCGATTGTAGCAATTCAAAAGTATGGGAATAGCATCCGGCGGAATCCGGCTGTAGTCCAATTGAATGGGGCGAACAAAGTGTATGTGATACCACCAGGCGCTGTGCCGCTGCCAGCGTCCCAGCCGATTGGATAGCCCTTTGAGCTTGCGCTGCAACCAGCCTTGCCGCTCCTTTTTGTAGTCGATGATCTGTTCTGCCATGTGGGCGAAAAATAAGGATAAATTCTTATCTTTCCCGCACTACAATTCAAAGGAGAAGAAAGGAATTGATGGTTTTTGCCCACTGTTTGTAATCATTGCCAACCACTAGAAACTGCCACCATGGAAAGATTCCCGCGTTTGTATAGCCCAAGGCTTTGTTTGAGAAAGTTACAGGTAGAAGATTTCCCCTCCTTGGTGCAGCATGCCAACAATAAAAAAATATCAGACAACATCATCAACATTCCCAATCCTTACAGGGAACCGGATGCCGCTTTCAGAATGAGCTACGTACACCAAGGTTTTGTCAAAAAGGCCCGCTATGTCTTTGCCATTACCTTCAAAGAAAGTGATGAATTCGTAGGGGAAATCAGTCTACACCTGGATTCCAACAAGCCGATTGCTGAATTGGGATACTGGGTGGGCGAAGATTTTTGGAATCGCGGCATCGCCACTGAGGCCATTGCGGAGATTCTGAACTTTGGCTTTGCCCCCTTAAAGCTGGAACACATTTTTGCCACCTGCCATGTAGAAAATCCCGCCTCCTCTAAGGTACTCGTAAAGAATGGGCTGAAAGCCGGACCTCCAAAAGGCAATGTCCTCCAATATCAAATCTCCAAAGCCACGCACCATACCCAATAATGCCATTCAACAGGCATTTTTCAGCCAATCACTCCTCGGAGCCCACCGTCGATTCCTTTGAATTTAAGCGGTGACAGACAGCAATATTATGGTGGGTATACGTATCTTTGGGTTGTACTAAAGCCCAATCAGCAACTAATAAAACCATAAAATAGAACTCCAATGCCCATCTATCACAAACTTGGAAAAGTACCACCAAAGCGACATACAATATTCGAAAAACCCAATGGAGGACTCTACTACGAGCAATTGTTCGGAACCATCGGCTTCGAGGGCATGTCCTCCCTACTCTACCACATCCACCGCCCGACAATGGTCAAGGAAATACTTGGGTCCACAGATATTTCTCCTAAAATCGCTGTCAATAAAAACATGACGGCGCGCAAACTACTGGGCTTCAACGTCGAGCCCAAAGATGATTTTCTGGACAGCCGCGAAATGATGTTGATCAACAATGATGTACACATTGCCCTGGCTGCCCCTCGCCATTCTATGACCAACTATTTTTATAAAAATGCGGATGCAGATGAATTACTATTCGTCCACAAAGGCAGTGGAAAATTGCGGACATTGGTTGGCAGCATTCCCTTTGAATATGGCGATTATCTGGTGATTCCTAGAGGAATGATCTACCAGATTGAATTTGATACGGAAGACAATCGACTCTTGATTGCCGAATCCTTCCACCCCATATACAGCCCCAAACGATACCGCAACTGGTTTGGACAAATGCTGGAACATTCGCCTTATTGCGAACGGGACTACAAGCTCCCGGAGCAATTGGAAACTTTCGATGAAGAGGGTGATTTTCTTATGAAGATCAAAAAACAGGGAGCCTTACACGAAATGGTCTATGCCTCCCACCCCTTCGATGTCGTCGGCTGGGATGGCTACAATTTTCCCTACGGATTTTCCATTCACAACTTCGAGCCCATCACCGGCAGGGTCCACCAGCCGCCGCCCGTTCATCAAACCTTTGAAACCAAGGCTTTCGTCGTTTGCTCGTTCTGCCCTCGGCTCTACGACTACCATCCCAAGGCCATCCCGGCGCCCTACAATCATTCCAATATCGACTCGGATGAAATGCTTTACTACGTCGATGGGGATTTTATGAGCCGCAATGACATCGGACCAGGCTACATTACCCTGCATCCAGGAGGGATTCCACACGGCCCCCACCCAGGTGCCTACGAGCGCAGCATCGGCCAAAAAGAAACCGAAGAACTGGCCGTAATGATAGATACCTTCAGACCGTTGCAGCTAACAGAAAATGCCTTGCAAATCGACGACGGCAAATATTTCAAATCCTGGATGGCCCACTAACACAAAAACGACACATGAGCGATTTTTTATCCATAGACCCCATGTCCCTTTCCGTCGGGAAGCGACATGCTTACCTGCTGACAGCCGTTGCACCCCGACCGATTGCTTTTGCCAGCACCATTGACCAGGCCGGTAATGTCAACCTCAGCCCCTTTAGCTTTTTCAACGTCTTCAGCTCCAACCCTCCCGTGATGATCTTCTCCCCGGCCCGCCGCGGACGGGACAATACAACCAAACACACCTACGAAAACATCCGAGAGGTACGCGAGACGGTCATCAGCATCGTCAACCGACCGATGGTCGAGCAAATGTCCTTGGCCAGCACCGAGTATGACAAGGGGGTCAATGAGTTTGTCAAAGCTGGTTTTACGCAGGTGGCCTCAGAGATGGTCAAGCCGCCCCGCGTCGGTGAGTCGCCAGCCTCCTTCGAATGTGTGGTGGACGACATCATTGAACTGGGGCAAGAGGGAGGCGCTGGTATTCTCATCATCGCCAGGGTCGTGAGGATGCACTTCCGCAAGGAGTTCCTGACAGAAGATGATCAGTTGGATACCCGAAAATTGGACTTGGTCGGCCGGATGGGTAGCATTTGGTATACCCACGCCAATGGAGAGGCACTTTTTGAAGTTCCTAAGCCCGGCCGAACCAAGGGCATTGGCTTCGATCGCTTGCCCAAGCACATCCGCGAAAGCTACATCCTCAGTGGTAACAACCTGGCCCGACTGGCGGGCCTGGCCGCTTTGCCCAAGGCGGAGGAAATTGCCTCGATTAGAAAGGAGGAAGCGGTCAGGAGGGTGTTGCAAAACAGTCCAGACCCTACCTTGATTCAAGAAAACCTGGAACGCACAGCAAAAAAATATTTGGAAAATGGCGATGTTCTAAAAGCATTTTCTATTTTGATGTTGCAAGAAAATACGCATTAAACGTCCAGCGATTCCACCGATGCCGTAGTATCGCTTAGGCAAACACAAAACCTTAATCCTCCAACCAATGACACGATTCCTCCGCTACACTTTCCTGTTTTCCTGCTATCTCTTTTTCACGCTTTCTGTCGCCGCACAGCCAGCCAGCAAAAACGGCTTTTCCAGCACTAGAATGGATTTGTTGGGGTCGTTCATCGACTCAGAGATAGAAGACCAAAAGCTGCATGGAGGGGTCTGCCTGATTCAACGAAAAGGAAAAGAAGTCTACAGGAACACCTATGGATACAGCGATTTGGCGCGCAAAAAGCGCATGCAGGAAGACCACATTTTTTACATCCAGTCTATGACCAAACCGATCATCAGCATTGCCTTTATGATGTTGTATGAAGAGGGGCATTTCCTACTATCCGACCCCATAGAAAAGTATCTGCCGCAATTCAAAGACATGAAGGTGGCGAAAGACCCAGGAGCTGGGCTGGAAAGTGCTATGGAAAATGCCAATGGTTCCATTACAATTGCTCAGTTGTTGAGTCACCAAGCGGGCCTATCCCACGGCCTGGGATCATCCAAACTCGATAAGACTTACTTCAAAGAATTGTACCTCACCCAACATGCCGATATCGAAGCCCGCGTCAACGTCCTGGCACAAATGCCCCTGGTTGGACAGCCCGGCGAGCAGTGGTACTACAGCGCCTCCCCGGATGTTCTGGCTTTGCTCATCGAAAAATTTTCTGGAATGACCACTGCGGATTTTCTCCAAAAAAGATTATTTGATCCGCTGGGCATGAAGGATACGGGCTACAACCTTCCCAAGAACAAACAAGCGCGCGTTGTGGCCGTACACGGTTTTGACAAGGAAGGGAAGATTGTCAAAAATGAACGCCAGGTCCCAATGGAGGGCAACACCATATTCGGTGGTACGCATGGGCTGTTTTCAACCGCAGCAGATTATATGGTCTTCTGTCAAATGCTCCTCAACAAGGGCGAATGGCAAGGCAAACGGTATATCAGTCGCAAAACCCTTGAGCTGATGACCACCGACCACACCAAGGGCAAACATCCGGATGATGGCATTGGCTTTGGACTGGGATTCGGTGTGCGCATCAATCAGACCGCAGAATTACTACCGGGCTCTATTGGACAGTTCTACTGGAGTGGTGCCTTCAATACGTATTTTTTCATCGACCCACAAGAAGAAATGATCGCCATTTTGATGATGCAACTGACGCCTTACACCGATTACTACAAGAAGAAGTTTAGGCAATTCGTCTATCAGTCAATCGTTGATTAAGTATCAGCCCTATGGCTAAAGTGCTGGTAATCAATCCATTTGATTGGTAACGTTTTAGCTTTTGGAATGGGTAGGCTTCCTTTTTTCTGCTGTATATTTCAATTGTCCGCAGTTTGCATTGAGGACGTCAACCTCCTTGGCAGGTTCGCTTATAAAGCTCAAGAACAAATCTTCATAGGCTTCCCATTTGCCACCAATGGGAGTTTCTCTGCAAGTCTCGACCAAACTAAAGAGGTACTGCCCCTTTTGACAAATCATCCCACCATGTTTGGCATCTACTTTCATTTTGCGAATCCGCTGCTGTTCCTCCTCGGCCAAATTTACATATTCCTCCTCTTTCAATTCGAACATCTTTCTAACCGCCTCATACGACTTCGTAGCACTTTGAGCGACATCGTATTTGAAGGCAAAAAGAATGAATTCATCGTAATGCATTGGAGCCCTTTTTTCAGGGTATCGCTTGTCGGAAAAAGCAGTTATTTGTTGCAGTCCACTTTTAGCAAACATATCTAAATGGAGCATGCTGTGATCTGTCGCAAACTCCTGGCTTCTCTGATTTTCTTGAAGTACTTTTTCTATGAAAAGCGCCGCCTCTTTTGCAGGATTAAGAGCGGAATCGGCCACTGTATTTGTTTCAGCTATTTCCGATGTCTTTTCCGCAGTTGTTGCTACCTCGGTGGGAGCTTTCGCATGCTCCTTATCTTGTTCATCTCCGACCTCCTTACAGGAGATCATAATTAACGTACATAAAAATACGGTTGCTGCGAACTTCATTGCTTCCTAAATTTTAATTCAAAAGCAGTCCGTAAAATTAAGTGAACCAATACGCATGAGCTGCTTATAATTAGAAATTTAACGCGCCAAACGCTGTTCTAAGTCTTCCAGGGATACACCTTTTGTTTCGGGCATCATCCTCCACACATATAGCAATTGAAGAATCATCATAAAGGAGAAAAAAGCAAAGACGATACCACCACCGAGTAATTCGTTGAAATAGGGAAAGATGGCTGCAATCAGCGCAGCAAATACCCAATGTGTACCACTGCCGAAAGCCATTCCACTGCCGCGCACTTCATTGGGAAATATCTCGGAGATGAAGACCCATATGCAAGCTCCTTGGCCGATCGCATGAGAGGCGATAAAGACGAACAGCCAAACTGGAACAGCGTAGCCAGTCGTGCTGCCTGAGAAAAAGGCATAAGCAACGGCACCCAATGATACAATATAGCCAATGGAGCCAATGTACATCAGTGTTCGACGGCCAAACAGATCGATGAAGAGCAGTCCCAGCATCGTGAATATCAGGTTGATCACCCCAATGCCCACCGTCGACAGTAATGAATCCGACTCGGCCATGCCGGTACTTTCAAAAATCAAGGGCGCATAGTAAATCACGGCATTGATGCCAGACATTTGATTGAAAAAGGCAAATAAGAAAGCCAGTAGCAGGGGAAAATTGTAACGCCCTTTGAATACTTCCAGAAAGGAAATACTACTGGTCACATTGGTATTTCGAATCTCTTGCAGGGCTTGCTGGGCGGTGCCAGGATCCATTTGGTTCAAAACCGTCAGGGCCGCCCCTTCATCCTCCTTGGTCACAACCAACCAACGCGGGCTTTCCGGCACAATGAACATTCCGATGATAAACAACAAAGCCGGCACGGCTTCTACCCCCAGCATCGTTCTCCAAGTGTCAGCTCCAGTCCCGATCATGTAATTGGAAAAATAGGCAATCAGTATCCCCAACACGAGATTGAACTGAAAGACTGCCGTCAGACGTCCGCGCAGGTGTGCCGGTGATATTTCGGCAATGTATACCGGAGCCGCTACGGAAGAAGCTCCAACGCCCAGTCCACCAATAAAGCGAAAAAGCATTAGGGTATAAATATCTGGGGCTAAGGCCGATCCTACAGCAGAGATCAAATACAAAATTCCAATCCAAAGAAGTATTTTTTTGCGGCCGTAATAATCAGAAGGGATGCCTCCAAAGAGAGCGCCAACGATGGTCCCGTACAAAGCCATGGCAACCATCTGCCCCAGCATGACATTGTTCAGCGACCATTCTGACTGAATGGCTTTGGTGGCACCAGAAATGACAGCAGTATCAAAGCCAAAGAGAAAGCCACCCAAGGCCACGACAATTGACCAAAAAATAATTCTCCCAAGGTTCATATATGTGGTTTTTCGTTACAGACTGCTTAAGCTATGAAAAACGACCCACTTTGCCATTTTTTAGCAGAGATATTTTTATAAAGTCGACTTACCGTATTTTTTAATCTGTCACCTACCAACTTTTGTAGAATGATTGTATATTGGGACTCAGCAGTCAAAGAACCTTTTATTACAGCGACGACATACAATTTTAAATTCCTTTTCAAGATCATTTTTATACTTCCGATGCTACCGGTTAACATTCTATTGAATGCAAACAGTTGTGCGCACTGATTGAAGACAAGCTGTGATTCATTTCCTGCCCAATATCTGCCGATGGGTGTATAGCGATTAATGGCCCATCCTTTCAAGTCGACACAACGATAGATTGAACAACCTTATGAGACCTGCTCTGGTGTTTATCCTGTGGAACCTGTGCGTTTATCTCCTGTCCGGAGGTAAGCTGTGCGCCCAAAAGACCGAACTGTATCATCACTATACCATTTCGGAAGGGCTGCCTTCTTCTGTCGTCTATTGTGCTTTTCAGGATGACTACGGCAGAATGTGGTTTGGTACCTCGGCCGGTGTAAGCCGCTACAATGGAAAGCATTTCACCAACTTCGACCAATCAGATGGCCTGACCAGCCCTTTTGTCTACCAGCTCAAACAAGACAGCTATGGACGTATCTGGGCCTTGAGTGGCTCCGGCAAACCCTGCTTCTTCCTGGATGGCTCCTGGCACAATGCCTCCGACCTACCCGAACTGGATGTGCAATGCAACAAGGGCTACATCAGTGCCTTGGTGGAAATGCACCCCAAGGAGATCATGCTGAGTTGCAACGATCGGGGTTTGATTCGGATTGGAGCGTCCAAGTCTCAAAACATCAACGATAAGGAAGACTCCTTCAACAGAGTAGTCTATATCGTTCCCTACAAACGAAATCGACTCCTGGCCATCCTTCAATCTCAAATAGTCTGCTTCAACACAGAAACACAAGACACCGAATGGCGGTATACCACTCCTTATATCCATCGCGCCAACAAGGTTGGAGCTGATCAAATCATGGCCTTCGGCAGAGACAGTGCGATGATTTTCTCCATCTCTGAACGAAAGCTGGTGGAGGAATACAAGGTAAAACTGGCCAGCGGTACCATCTTTATCGGCCCCCAAACCAATAAGGGCATCATTCTCGGGACCCGCGAGGGGCTGTACTATTTCAACCAGGGTAAATACACGCCCCATCCGCTCAACCGACAGCTCAAAGACCTAGCCGTCAGTTGGTATATAGAGGATGAAGACAATGGCGTTTGGGTGACCACTCTAGAGTCTGGTGTTTTCTACTTCCCTGAGACAGCCGTCAAAAACCCTCAAGCCCTCAGCAATACGGACATGCCAGCTCTCACACTCGCCTTAATGCCGGATAGCAGCTTGTTTGTCGGCAGTGAAATTGGCAAATACTACTTCTCACAAAACGGCCAAATGATGGTCGACTCATTGAGCGAGGAGCTGATCCACACCAAGGTACACAACATCGTCTTACCCAAAAACTCGATCGACGAATATTGCATTGCCTCCGAAACGGGATTGAAATTTTTCAAAGACGGAAAAAGTAAATACACGCATTTGGCTTGCCGAGACGTCATCTACGATGCCACATCGGACCGGCTCTTCATTTCACAGCTACAGGGTGTCGTCAGCCTGCGGTATAGCGCCTTACTGGATAAAGTGTTCGATCCAACGACTCCCTTCAACGATGTGACAGCGTTTAGCGATAGCAGTGACATCATCTGTTTCAAAAAGCGATTCAAGGGTAGCATCTACGATTTGCATCAAACCAACGACCGCGCCGTTTGGATGGGCGGTGTAAATGGGATTTATAAATACAACATCGATCAAAATCACTTTTACGACTACTCGGATTCCTTTCCGGAGATTGACCAAACGCCTATTCGCCGCATCAATGAACTGAACAAGCAATGGCTGGTCTTGGGTACATATGGACGAGGGATTCTGCTGGACAACCAACTCAGCGGGAAATCCATATTGATCGACGACAAAAGCGGCTTATCCAACAACTACTGCCGAGACCTTTTTGTGGAAAACGACCACAGCTTATGGGTGGTCCATCTAAACGGCATCAGCCACATTGACTTGGAAGACCCCAGCCAACCGCTTGTTTACAACTTCGGGGTAGAAGACGGCCTGCCTGATCAAGAAATTTATTGTATTCGCAAATACGACGGACAGTTTTGGTTGGGAAGTGTCGACGGTATCCATGTTTTCGACAATGCGGAGATGCTGCGCAAGAGAATACGACCGCGCGTCCGCATTCCTGCCATTACCTATGATAAGAAGAAGGTCCAGCTCGATGAACGCATCCAAATCCCCTACTCTTCGAAGATCAAGCCGCTCACTTTCACCCTGGAATGTAACAGCTTTATTTATGGTCAAAATATTTCTTATGCCTATCGGCTGAAGGGCGTCCAGAATCAATGGGAAAATAGCACGACAGAGCAGATTTCCTACAGTAATTTGCCCGCTGGTAAATACCAGTTCGAGTACAAGGCCGTTCACCCACTCGGGGTGGAAAGTCTGCCGACCAATGTGGCCTTTGAGGTCATTCTTCCTTTTTATCGCACCAGTTGGTTTCAGCTATTGGTTCTAATGCTGTTTGGGCTTGGGTTGGTACTTTTATTTAGAGCTGAAGTGTTGACATTCGATAAAACCCATCTGGTTCGTTTCTTGAAAAAACTGATTGGCCAAGCCGATAATGTCCAGGAAATTACCATCAAAACCAGCGATGGCATCTTCGTAAAGTTGCCTTCCAACGAAGTTTACACCATCCAGGCGGCTGGCAACTACGTTCAGTTTTTCACAGCCCGTGGCAGTTTTCTATCCAGAAATACCCTTAAGGAAGTCGAATCGGAATTGGAAAAGATTGCAGACATTGAAAAAGTCCATCGCTCCTACTTGGTCAATTTATCCTTGATCGAGGCCATTCGGCCGAATGGAATACAAATCAAAGACAAGCTCATTCCGGTCAGTTCGTCCTATCAAGAGAAGCTGAACGCATTCAAACATAAAATACACGCCTCTTAATTCGTCCCTAATTCGTCCAATTTCGTCCCAGAAGCCAATTTTTGCTTTCTTTTTTCGCAATGACTTTTTCCTCGTTTGTCACAAATGGATTTCATTAGTTGCGTCTGCAACCCCCTTGCCCCTACCTTTGAAAGGTATCAATTACAAATTAGGTGGCTATCAAACTCGCCTACACAACCCAAGATGTGATGCACAACAGGCTTCTTCGAACTACTCGCTTGGCCCATTGGATGGGCATCAAAGTCGGAACAAGGTGACTGAACGTCTGGAAGTGATATAGGTTTTCCTGAAAACTTTACAAGATCGGTGTATCAGTTTTTTAGCCGCAACATCTAAAGTCTGGTTTCCTACCCATTTCATCACGCTCTCAAATAACGTAATTTATGAAACAAGAAGCTATGCGCAACCAATCCTTATTTGATAACGAATCTGTTGTCTCTATTTACCACGTCATCGTTATCGACGAAAATTTGCTCTAATCCATACCACCTGGTAGGAATACACAAGTCAAAAACAGGTGATTTGATCCATCTAGTGGACGAATCATCTGTTTATTTTTCCTCTGCCGCCTCCGTTACTTCTCCAATCGTCGGTGCTTTCCAACGCTCAAATCCAACTGGATTTTCCATGGCCTTTCGGATGGCTTGCTCGGATCGTTGCTTGTCCGAAACCATAGCAGCTGTCATAATGAGGCTGGTGGAGATGATGATGAATAGGAGAATGCCCGAATCAAAACCAGGGACCTGGGCCTCTTCTGGAATAGCATAAAACAAAAGAATGGTGATCAACCCACGCGGTGCCACATACAATTGTGGATGAATATCTTTGCCGATAAACAAGCGGAGAATTACAAATCTGATGAGGTAGATGGACAAGATGATGAGCCCACTTACCAAGGCGACATTCAAATTGAATAGGGAGGAAAGCGTAATGGTGATCCCAAAAATGACAAAAAAGAAAGTTCGCACCACAAAGGCAGTCTCGACAGTGATGACATGCAAACCTTCGTAAATTTCTTTGGCTTTCCTAAAGTCCAGCCATTTGCCCAGAAAACCTCGAAAGAATAAGCGAATATTGGCGATCAATAGTCCAAATACCAAGATGATGATCAGGCTTGACAAGTGCATTTTTTTACCCAATGCATACAGCAACAGCAAAACGGCAATCAACAGAAACAGCTTTGTGTGGCTTTTGATGTTTTGGAAGATGAGCACAATCAAATAGCTGGCAACGATGGATATAACGATCGTCAAAAGTAAATTACCTCCAAAGCTGGCCAAGCCCCCAGAATGACGCGATGGATCGAGCTCTCCCACCAGAAAGTAAAAGACCATGATGCCCAAAATATCGGAAAAGGTACTTTCGTAGATGTGAAACTCCTTTTTTGCCTCTTTCAAGCCGCTGACACTCGGAATGATGATGGCGCTGGAAAGTATGGACAATGGCGTGGCATACACCCAGGCTTTATCCATCGGCATATCGGGGATGAATTGGTGCAAAATCAACGCCGCAACCCAGGTGGATAGCAGCAGGCCGATTAAGGCAATACCGAAGGCTTTGGCAATCGCCAGATATTTTTCTCGCTTCAGCTCAAGTTCCAAAGCAGCTTCCAGAACAATCATAATCAATCCGACAATGCCCAGTACTTCCAAAATCGGAAAGAAATCGATGCCTTCATTGCCAATGGCATCCAAGGCAAACTTGAGTACGATCCCCAAGCCAATGAGCATCAATACAGAAGGAATATTCGTCTTTCGGGCCAATTCACCAAACGAAAAGGACAAAATAATGATCAAGGATGCTTCTATGATGAGGTTATAAGAGGTCAGAATTTCCATGTGGCTGTTTGTTAGTGTTTTCAAAGGTTGTACAGTCAAAGCCCCATTCGCGTATGAGGTAAATCAAATCGGAAAGGTGGCTTTCTTCCTTGACCAATACCTTAACAGAAAAGGTTTCTTCCTGCCCCGGAAGCCCCCGCAACTCCGGACGATGGTTCCAATCCAAATAGGGCGTCGTAGCAAGTAAATCCATCAGTCTAATCTTTGGGTCCGTTTTATCTTCCGAAGAGGAGGATTGAATCCGCAAGCGATAAAAACCACCAAATTGATCAGCCGAAAGCAGACTGTAGCCTTTCGACAACAACTCGGAATAATTGATGTAGTGCAATCCCTCGCTATTGCGGATGCGCAGCCCCAAGCGTCCCATTTCGGCAATAATCCCCTCCAACTGGGCCGTTCCTAGCCTGTTGCCTACCGAAATGGCATAATCAAATTGGACGATGCGACCGCTGACATAATTTTTAATGTATGAAAATCCGCTCAAGAGTACCAAGAGCAACAACAATCCATGCAAAACAGGATCGACCAGCAGAAAGACAGTCCCCAGGACCAGTAGCACCGCTGGCTCGTAGATGAGCATCAACCCATACGTCAGGTTCCGAGCCAACCGCTGATAACGCCCAAAAACATTGGTATTGTCGAGGATTTTGCGCAAAAAGCGCAGTCCAAAATAGCTGATGAGCAGTATCCCCGCCAAGAGGAAAAAGTAGGTCCAACTGTATTGTATGTTATTGAGTAATTGTTCCATTTAGATCGCTTAAGTGTCTGATCCCGTGTTCGTCAAACATTAAATTTCAAGTAACGCTTTTGATCCAACTGCCGCCCCAATTCATTAACGACCAGCTCATTGATTTCCAACGAACCATCGATGTTGCGCGTCATGAGCCCCAGGCTGATGAGCCTTTGGAGTACCCCTCCGTATTTACTTTTAAAGGATGGACCGAACAGCTTGCGCAATTCGTATTCATTGGTTTGCTTCTCCATCATCAAGGCAGTTAATAAAATGGCATTGTCGGCATGAATGAACTCTGGCAAGTGGCGCTCCTTCTTGGCCTCGTAAATCACCCGGTCTTCATCCAACTTGCGGGTCATATGGGACCAATACATCAAAGATTCTCCAATATTGCCCTTTGCTATGTTGTAAATCCGACGGACGATCTTACCAAATTCCTGCGGACCGATCTCCTCGCCATTGCTGCTGACCAAGGTCTTATGGGTGGCGCCATGCCGAATCAATATAGCGCGATGAATGTCTTCTCGCTTCATCTGATCCAAGTTGACTTCCGCTTGAAATACCTTATCAATGCTGTAAATGCGGTCCAGATGCGCCCGCAACCAATTGCTCATCGATACCATGAAAAACACCTTTCCCGAATAATCGTCAATGTAGTTGCACAGTCGACGAACGTTCAATCCGAGCGGGTGGTCCTTGTGGCTCCACAAATCCAGGTCGTCTATCCAGACCAATGGTTTCGACCGAACGCTGTACTTCATCACAAAGGCCAGGGCTTCCTCCAAATCACAGCCCGCCTCCAAGCGCCGCCCCTTCAGGTCGATGGTCTCATTTGGCATCAGTCGAATGGCTTCTTCCTCAAAGTACCGATTGGCTATCAGCTCACCAAAAAGAGATTTACCCGAAAAACGCTGGCCACTCAGCACAATAGCGCCCCGGAAGCCCAACTTCCAGTGTTCGATCAGCTTCTCCGTGCGCTCCAACTCCTGCTGCCGCCCGACCCAAAAGGATTCACCGATGTATCCTTTGGTCCGAAAAATGTCTGAATATTGTTCGTTTTCCGGATCGTTGGTTCGATATTGAATGTAGCGAACAATCTTTTCAGATATGCTGAGGCTTTCCTCCGTCTCCACCAGACTCAACAAATCGCGAACCCTCCCGACCTGACCATACATCCAATCCCGGACCCGCACAAACAATTGATTTCGATTGATGCGAAACTGATTGATGGTCGATTGCAGTGGAATCGGCAAAAAATCCTGCTCCAACTCATAAATATCAGAAATCTGGAATTGATCGTCCAAGCGTTGGTGAATCAACTTTATCATTTCCTCCATCCGCTTGCGCTCGGATCGCAACCTCTTTCGAAAGACCAACAACGGCTGGCTGATGTCTTCCTGCCGATTGTCTCCGTTGCGCCCTTCCACTTGCTCTCCGGTGAGCAGGGTCACCCGGTTGCGAATGTTAAGCAGAGACATCCGGAGGCCGTCTCCCAACTGCTCGACCAATTTTTTCACATCGTTCAACAAAGGCAGTATCTCCGAATCCAGCCATTGGCCACCGTTGCGTCGAAAATTGATCTCGCGATATTGGACCATGCCCGAAACAACATTTACCGGCGCCTGTATCTTGCTTTCCAGCTGGTGAATCGGAATTTCGAGGTGATGCCCAAAGGCAGACATATGGTCGTCGATGTGAACGCCCGCCTCTATACTTTCAAGCTGCTGGTTGATGCGCCCGAGCCGCTCTTCGACATTTTCTTCTATAAAAGCAGTGGCTTTATTGGCTGTTTCTTCCAATACGGACAAATCCTGTCGGTATTCCTCGATGACTTCATCGATGAGTCGGGCAATCTTTTTGAAAAACTGAGCTGTTTTTTGCAAGCGATGGTGTCCATCCAAAATAGTAGGAACTTGCGCAGCTAATTCATCGAATTGCTTTTTGTAGACGGGCCAAGGGTTGTGCTGCAATTGCAATTGAAAGACATACTTTGCCAGCAGCTTGTCGTCTTTCCCCATGGCCTGAACCCGCTGCAAAAGCACCGATTTGACACTAGCAGCTGCCTTTTGGAGCGATTTTTCCGATCGATTGACCAGGTCGAATCGGTCTTTGTGGGTAATCCGGCCATCGGACAACAAGATATCGGCCTTTTGCTGTTCAAAAAGAACATCTCGCCACAGAATCAGAAAAGCTTTGGCTTGTTCGACCCAGTGAAAAGTGACCAAAAAGCAGCCCACTCGTTGCCGCTCGCTGGTAAAGGTGCCTTTTTCCAGCAGTGCGTAGCATTCATCCCCTTTGCGGGTAAAAAGCGAAACAATATCATTCAGATTATCGGACATTGCTTCGAGCAATTCCGCGAATGTTTCCATAGACCAAGTCTCAGAGATGTAGCGCTGCAGCTCTGTTTCTACTTGATCCAAAAAGGAAGGCAGGTTGTCCATACTTAATAGACCCCGATTACATCTTGGGGTCACTGTTTTGTTCCAACAAGTTTAGGAAAAAAATAGGGAACCATTAAAATTTTCTATACCTTTCGATCAATGCCAATGAGCTATTTCCCTACAGGCTGGTCTACAAATATTTTGAGCAACATTTTTATTACTCCCATTTTCAACGCACATCGATTGATTCAAAGGCTTTGTCTACTTTTCCTAGGTATTCTCACTTTTACTTCTTGTAAAAAAGCGACTCCCGAAAGTCTAACCATTGCCACGGCAGCAAATATGCAGTTTGTGATGACAGAACTTGTGGAGACGTTCAAAAGTACTTACGGCATAAAAGTGCAGTTGGTCATGGGTTCTTCCGGTTTGCTGAGCGCTCAGATACAAAATAAGGCGCCCTATGATGCTTTTGTAGCGGCCAATATGAAGTATCCAATGCATTTACATAGCTTAAATCTTACATTAGATACTCCGTCCATATATGCCTATGGCCAACTGGTCCTGTGGAGCAAATCAGGAGATGTACCCGAGCGGCTCAATCAGTTGCAAATGGCTACTTATCAGCACATTGCCTTGGCCAATCCGGAATTAGCGCCCTATGGAATGGCTGCTCGGGAGGCGCTGGAAAACAGTGGATTGTACCAACAGCTCGAAGATCGTTTGGTATATGGAGAAAGCATTGCCCAAGTCAATCAATTCATTTTCTCGGAAGCTGCCCAAATAGGATTTACAGCAAAATCGGTCGTACTTTCCAATCGATTGAAAGCTATTGGGCAGTGGATCGATGTTCCAAAACAGCTGTATACGCCTATCTCCCAAGGAATCGTGCTGCTAAAGAATCGGCCAGATTTCCAACAAGAGGCTGCTTTGTTCCGAAAATTCTTATTTTCAGACAAGGGAAAAGAGATTTTAAATAAATATGGCTACCAGCAAAGGGCTGACGCAGCCGAAGATGTATCTCCTAAAATGAATGATTGATCTGTAGATGACACCGATAGTTTTGACACTCCAACTAGCAGCCATTACCACCCTATTGCTTTTGCTGATCTCGGTGCCGCTCGCTTATTGGCTGGCTTACACAAAATGGAAATTCAAGCCCATCGTTGAGACCCTCGTCAGCATGCCTTTGGTGCTGCCGCCTACCGTGTTGGGTTTCTACCTGCTTTTGGCATTCAGCCCGTCCAACGGCTTCGGACAATGGTTGGATCAATACTTGGGGCTACAGCTCGTTTTTTCCTTCGAAGGACTGGTGGTCGCCTCTATCATCTACAGCTTACCCTTTATGGTTCATCCCATTCAATCGGGCTTTACTCGCCTGTCTCCTTCGCTGCGCGAGGCAGCCTATATGCTCGGAAAATCCAAATGGACCACCCTCAGAAAAGTTTTACTCCCAAACATAAAACCTTCCCTTTTGACGGGCATCGTATTGGCATTTGCCCACACCATCGGCGAATTTGGCGTGGTGTTGATGATTGGAGGGAACCGAGAGGGCGAAACCCGGGTCGCATCGATTGCCATCTACGATGAGGTCGAATCCTTGAATTATCAGGCAGCTCACCAGTACTCCTTGGTTTTGATGGCCATTGCATTTAGCATTCTATTGCTGGTTTACCTCACCAATGGCGGTCATTTTAAAGCCCTTTGGAAATGATCGATTTGTCCTTGTCCAAAAGACTGAATGCGCCCGGAGGAGAAATGCTGCTGCAGCTTGAACTGCAAATTGACAAGGGGCAGTTGGTGGGGCTGTATGGCAAATCAGGTGCTGGAAAGACAAGCCTGTTGCGCCTCCTTGCCGGACTGACCCAAGCTGATGAAGGCCGCATTGTTGTAGATGGAAAAGTGTGGCTCGACAAGCAAAAAAGGATTGATTTACCGCCGCAAAAAAGAAATATTGGTTTCGTTTTCCAGGACTATGCCTTGTTTCCAAATATGACGGTGGCAGAAAATCTTCACTTTGCACGCTCGAAGGGACAGTCCGATCAAATCATTAAGGAAATCATCGATGTCATGGAATTGGGTGATTTGCAAAACAAAAGCCCCCAGAGCTTATCGGGTGGGCAGCAGCAGCGGGTTGCACTGGCGCGGGCCTTGGTGCAACGCCCCCAAATCCTTTTGTTGGATGAACCGCTGTCGGCACTCGACCCTGACTTGCGCTACAAATTGCAACAGTATATCCTGAACGTCCACCGACAATTCCAACTCACGACCATTCTCATCAGCCACGATGTTGCTGAGATGCTTCGCCTGGCCGACCGCTGTGTGGTACTCGACGAGGGAAAGATTGTTCAGCAAGCTCCGCCGATGGTCATTTTTGGCTCTCAACACCCAGGTGAGCAGTTCAGCCTAACGGGCGAAATCATAGGTATCCACCAAGTAGGCAGCGACCTGTACTTATCTGTCCTTTGCGGAACGGCTGTCTTAAAGGTCCAAAGCCCCCACGGACCGACTGCAAAGTGGAAAATTGGCGATCAAATCCAGCTTTCAGCAACCGCCTTCCAAGCTACAATCCACAAATCAGGCAGCTAAAGAGCAGGAAAATTCCGACAGAGTCTTTAATTTGGCACCGTCAAGAAAACTTGTACAAAACTGAAGGGATGGTAGCTCGTCCGCCATTCGTTCATCGCAATGTCAATTATGCTAGATGTTTTCAAGGCTCCTTACCCTGTTTATGGATTTAACCAACGACGCTTGCGCAGCATCCTTGGTATCGGTGCTTTTGTCGCATTTTTCTTGATCGTCTTCCAACCTTTTGGCACCGACCAAGCACAATTTCCCTACAAAAACTGGTTCTTGGGTGGCTATGGCCTGGTCATCAGCGGGTCCATCATTCTGATGGAAGCCTTCGCCGGAAAGCTCTGGCGCCGCCAGCTACCCGAAGAGCAATGGACCGTCGGCAAACAATTCATCTGGGTCAGCATCTACGTGAGCGTGGCACTCATCGCCTGCTATCTGTACAAACAGTGGTTTTTTCAACTGCCCATCCGACTATCGGACCTGGGTTATTTTTACCTCTTGGGCATCACCGTAGCCATCTTTCCCATTATCATTATGACCTTGATGGACTACATCTACCAGCTGCAAAGAAATCAAAAGATCGCTGCCAATATCCTACCTTCACCAGAGCAACCCTCGGAAGCGCCCCAGAGCCAGACCAGGCCGCTATTGCTGAAGGCAGAAAATGAAAAGGACCTCTTAGAAATTCCAGACAATCAGTTGTTCTACATCCAGTCGGCCGACAACTATGCAGAGGTTGTTTTCCGCAGCGAAGGCAGCCTCCACAAAAGCATGCTTCGCAACAGCCTTCAGCGGCTAGAGCAGCAAATTGCAGTGCCACACATCAAGCGCTGTCACCGATCCTTCATCGTCAATTTGCAACAGGTCGAAAAGGTCAGTGGCAATGCACAGGGCTACAAACTCCACCTTTTTCACCAGATGGCCGTCGTTCCCGTGTCCAGATCGAAGAACGACGAGATTTTGAACAGCCTACAAAGCATCCAAAATCTGTAAAGTTCCTATCTAGCCGCTTTGTCATTGGCCCCAAAGCCTTGTCATTCATCCCAAGTACTTGACAATCAGACCTAAACACGGTCGAACACCCCTTATTTCAGTACCACATTACGAGGACAATTACCTTTGAATCAACAATCAAAATCAGTTGATTTATTCAAATTAGAAACTCGTAAAAAATGAAAAAGAGCGTCCTCATCTCCCTCGTCGTTATCGGAACCTTCTTATTGATTGATTACCAAATGGACATCTATTCCTACTTCGGTATTTCAATTCCCAAAGGATACACCCGCTTTTATTTGTATCACAGCATCTGCCTGATGAGCGTTCTGGGCGCAACGGCGCTCCTGTTCGGCTTGCGCAATACCCTTTCTGCTTTGGGGCTAGACAAGGGCATGGCCCGCGGCATGGGGTATGGCTTTTTATTTACACTTCCGATGTTTTTGGGCTATGCTGTCACCGGGCAATGGCAGGGCATCGATGGCTTTTGGCGTTTGGTAAATGTATTCATTGGGGCGTCGATGGAAGAGGTAGTCTACAGAGGCTTTTTGTTCGGCTTGCTGTTTCGCAAAGCAAAATGGGGATTTCTCGCAGCAGTCCTTCTCAATGCCCTCATTTTTGGGACGGCACATTTGTATCAAGGCCAAACCTTTGGTCAAACTGCCGGTATTTTCATGGTCACCCTGGCAGGCGGTATTTGGTTTGCCTGGCTGTACATCGAATGGGAAAACAATCTTTGGATCGCCATCAGCTTGCATTTTTTCATGAATCTTGCCTGGAAACTATTTGCCATGGACAACACCGCACTTGGCGATTGGGGTGCCAATTTATTCCGCATTATGACCATTGCTCTATCAATTGTCTTCACCTTGATCCATCGTCAAAAAGCAGGTGGTCAGTCCATCGTAAAACAGCATATGTGGAAACACCGCAAACCAATCCTGCTGGCCAGTTGCCTATTGATGGGTCAATGCCTCTTCGCACAGCAAAGCCTCCGAGGAAGCATCCAAGACGCCCAGGGCCAGCCCCTCTCCTATGTCAACATCGGCCTAGTCGGTACCACAACCGGTACGGTATCCAAAGAAGACGGTACTTTTATCCTCTACTTCCAGGACAATGTCAACCCAACCGACAGCCTACGCTGTTCCATGATCGGATACAAGAGTCAGACCTACTTGATCAGCGAACTACAAGACTCCCTCCTCGTACAATTGACAGAAGATGTCATTGAACTAGAGCAAGTTGTCGTTCGACCAAAATTCCCCAAGACAGTTGTCAAAGGCATGACCAAAAGCAAGGGGCGAATGAGCGTTAATTTCTCCATCAGCGGAAAACCTCGCCAAAACCTAGGTGCCGAGATCGGAAAGCGAATCCGCCTAAAAAATAAACTGAGCAGCATTGAAGCTTTCAACTTCTACATCCGCCAGAACAATTACGAGGCAGTCAAGTTTCGGGTACTCATCTATTCCATCCAAAAAGGAAAACCCCATCGTTTCCTCAGCACAGAAGACATCATCATCCACATCGACAACCAACAAAAAGGCTGGATCAAAGTCGACCTCACCCCCTACGAACTCATCACCGACAAAGATTTCATCATCGCTTTACAATGGATCGACGCCTCCGACAAGGGCAACTACCTCAGCCTGCCCATCCGCCTCCCAGTCGTCGGCAGCAACCATTTCTACAAATTTGGCAGCCAAGCCCACTGGAAAAGATTCCGGAATATGTCCTCGGCCATGAATGTACAGTTGGCGCAGTGAGGGGGGGGTGGAGTTATGGAGTGATTGGGTGATTGCCTGCGGCGGGTGATTGGGTGATTTGGTGATTGCTTCCGTTGGTCGCTGGTGATTGGGCGATGGCCTTCGGCAGGTGATTGAGTGATTGCTTTCGTGGGTCGCTAGTGATTGAGTGATTTTCCCGTTATACGCACAAAAATCACCACATTACCGCTCACCCTCATCACAAGAAGCGCAGCTTCAACCACAAAATCACCAAGTCACAAAACCACCGATCACCACCCCTACTCCCTCTTCCCAACCCTAGGGTCTAGCCAGGCATAGGCAATGTCGACCAAAATATTGAGGAGAACGAAGAAAGTCGCTACACACAAAACGGCTCCTAGAACCAGTGGGATGTCGAAGGTTAGGAGGGCATCGACGGTGAGCTTGCCCAGTCCTTTGTAACCGAAGACATTTTCTACGAAAAAGGCGCCAGCGAGCAGGGCTGCAAACCAGCCGGAAATCGCTGTGACGACGGGATTGAGGGCATTGCGCAGGGCGTGCTTGAAGACAACCTTGTAAAAGGACAAGCCTTTGGCTTTGGCCGTGCGGATGTAGTCTTGGGACAAGACGTCGAGCATGGCCGAGCGGGTCAATTGGGTGATGATGGCAATTGGACGGATACCTAGCGCAATGGCTGGTAAAAGGAGGTTTCGCCAAACGATGCGTTCGTCGCCATAGTCATCCAGCACCAGGAGGCTGCCCTGTATGTTTAGACCAGTGTAGTGTTGTAGATAGAAACCAAAGATGAGCGCCAGGATCATGGCTGAGACATAGCTGGGCAGGGAAATACCGATGACGGAAACGACGACTGCCGAATGATCGAACCAAGATCGAGGACGGAGGGCTGCTATGATGCCTAGGAAAATACCGACAATGGAGGCCAGTAAAATGGCGGCCAGGGCCAGAATGATGGTATATGGTACTGCTTCGGCGATCATCTGACTGACCTTCCGACCATACTGGAAAGACTCCCGGAGATAGGGCTTTTTAAAAACGATTGTTCCTTGGCCCAAGCGCAACACACGAGCATAGCGATACTTGGCGTGGGCTTCCGGTGAATCCTGATGGACGGAAATGGGGGAAACATCGTTCAAATACCACAACAACTGTAGATACAAGGGAGCATTCAAGCCCAATTCGTTTTGCTTGGCTTCTACTGTTGCAGCATCTGCCCGCTGGCCGAAAGTCAGCCGGGTCGGGTCTACCGGAGCCAGATAGATGATGGCGGAGATGATGCTGACAACAGCGATCAACACCAGGCCACCATAAGCCAATCTTCGCAAAATGAATCGGATCAAGGGTCCTAATTGTATTTTTTAAGAAATGGCAATCAAGACATCCGTTTGCTTGTGTAAATAACCCAGCGACTGCAACTCTAGCCCCTGGGACAATGCTTGCTCCTCGAAGTATTGCTGCTCGACCGGATTGACAGCCACCAACAAGCCACCGCTGGTCTGTGGATCGCACAAAAGCGCTTTTTGTCCTTCTGTCAAGGGACCAATTTTGTGGCCATAGCTGTTCCAATTTCGTTTGGAGCCGCCGGGAATACAGCCTTCTGCTATGTAGTGCTTCAGCGCTTCTTCGTCCAACAAGGGGACTTGGTCGAAGTAGATTTCTGCACTGCAGCCACTCGCTTCGCACATTTCCGATAGGTGACCGAGCAGGCCAAAACCCGTAACATCTGTCATGGCTTCTACACATTCCAAGCCTGCGAAGAAAGTTCCAACTTTATTGAGCTGTACCATGCTGTCTCTTGCCAGGGTTGCATGCTCCGGCCGTAGTTTGCCCTTCTTTTGGGCGGTCGATAAAATGCCAACTCCCAAGCCCTTGGTCAAATACAACAAACAGCCTTCTGAAGCGCCTCCATTGATTTTTAGCTGGTCCACTTTGATTCGGCCGCTCACTGCCAGACCGAATATGGGCTCCGGACTGTCGATGCTATGCCCGCCTGCTAGCGGGATGCCTGCTTCCAGACACGCTTTTCTACCCCCCTCGATCACCTGGTTGGCTACTTTGGGAGGGATTTCATTGATGGGCCAGCCGAGTATAGCAATGGCCATGAGCGGCTCCGCACCCATCGCATAGATATCGCTGATGGCATTGACGGAGGCAATTCTTCCAAAGTCTTCCGGATCATCCACAATTGGCATAAAAAAGTCGGTCGTACTGACCAAGGCCGTTCCATCGCCCAAATCGAGAACAGCTGCATCATCGCGCTCCTCATTGCCAACGAGCAGGTTGGGAAAAGGCTGCTGTTCTCCCTGCTTTCTCAAAATCTCGTTGAGGACTTTGGGTGAAATTTTGCAACCACAGCCCGCACCATGACTGTATTGGGTCAGGCGCCAGCTTTTATTTGTCGGTGTTTCATTCATATGCTTGAATTGTCTTGAACGCTTGGCTACGCATTAAGCAGAAAAGCGTTTTTCATAAAATTTAATCAATCGATGAGCTGTCTGTATCGGTTCATGTGCATCCAACTTAAAAGGGATGAGCTCAGTGACTTGACTGCGCTCCAGGAAAAAATGGTAGGACTTATCATAGTATCGCAAAGCAATGGCCGCAGCCGACCGTAAATCTCCTTCCTGTAGGGCCTCCAAGGCAGCCTTCAAATGCTGTCCACCCAACCTCTTGCGGATACGGTTGAACGCTTCGATTAAGTCTTCTTTTGGGTAAGCGCCATAATTGTCAACCAGAATGTCGAGACGCCTTTCAAAGGGCAGTTCGATGTTGATCACCGGCGCCCGCTTCATATTTTGCCAAAAACCTTCCGGCAAATAAACCCTTCCAATGCTCTTGCTTTCATTTTCCAACCAAATGGGTTTTCCCGCTTCAAAGTTCCGGCAACATTCATAGAGGTCGTTTTCAAACTGCTCGACCGTCGGCTGAGGCTGCTCTCCAAGCGCCCCAAAAGCTGAGCCCTTATGGCGTGCAATGCCCTCCAAATCGATGACCTGGTGGCCAACATCCCGAAGAGCATGCAAAATATCTGTCTTACCGCAGCCCGTCAGTCCACCCAATACAATAAAAGAGGTATTCTTCTGATCGAAACTCGCATGTACAAATCTGCGATATGCCTTGTAGCCTCCATCCAGCGTACGGACATCGAAGCCAGCCGAACGGAGCAACCACCCCATGCTGCCACTGCGTTGTCCACCCCTCCAACAGTGCAAGAGCAACTTCTTGTCAGGTGCGATGGCCTCTGCCTTCCGAACAAAATCAGCCATTTTGGGTCCGACCAATTCCAGGCCACGCAAAAAAGCATCTCTGGGTGATTGTTGCTTGTACAAGGTGCCGATCTCTACACGCTCCTGATTTTCGAACAAGGGGAAAGAGAGGGCGCCCGGGATGTGGCCTTTGGTATACTCCGCAGGTGTACGCACATCGAGCAAAGTTCTTTCCTCCATGGCTTTCCAAATCTGATCCGCCTGAATGCTCTTGTCCATCTTCAATGATTTCGTACACAGTCTACAGCGCTCTGTAGATTACTTTTCCCAATCCATACAGCGCTTAACGGCTTTTTGCCAGCCCTTATACAGCTTATTTCTCTGACGCTTATCCATTGCAGGATCAAAGGTGCGGTCGATCTGCCAATTTTTACGGATCTCCCCTTTCTTCCAAAATCCTACTGCCAAGCCTGCTAGGTAGGCTGCTCCCAATGCTGTTGTTTCAATCACTTTTGGCCTTTGTACATTGACCCCTAAAATATCTGATTGGAATTGCATTAAGAGGTTGTTGGCACTGGCGCCACCATCGACGCGAAGGGATTTTAGCGGCACCTTGGCATCTTTTTGCATGGCATTCAATACATCCTGTGTCTGATAGGCCAGCGATTCCAAGGTGGCTCGCACCAAATGTGCCTTACTCGTTCCTCTGGTCAAACCGAAAATGGCTCCTCTGGCGTACATGTCCCAGTAGGGCGCTCCCAAGCCAGCAAAGGCCGGCACCACATAAACGCCATCGGTACTCTTGACCTTCATCGCAAAATACTCGGAGTCTGGCGATTCGTCGATCAACTTGAGACCATCGCGAAGCCATTGAATGGCAGCACCGGCTATGAAGACACTTCCTTCCAGGGCATAAGTCACTTTGCCATCCAGTCCCCAGGCGATGGTGGTGAGTAGGCCACTGCGGGAAAAGACCGGTTCTTCGCCCGTATTCATCAGCATAAAACAGCCCGTACCGTAGGTATTTTTCGCCATGCCAGTGCTGTGGCAAGCTTGTCCAAACAGCGCAGCCTGTTGATCGCCTGCAATGCCACTGATTGGAATTTCAGCACCAAATAAATGGGCTTCTGTATGTCCGTATGAATGGCTGGAAGGTTGGACTTCTGGCAACATGTTTTCCGGGATGTTCAGTACATCCAGCATTTTGGCATCCCATTTTAGTTTTCGAATATTGAAAAGTAGGGTTCGGGAAGCGTTGGTATAATCTGTAATGTGGACTTTGCCACCGGTGAGTTTCCAAACCAACCACGTATCGATGGTTCCAAAAAGCAACTCCCCTTTTTGGGCTCTTTTTCTAGCTCCCTTCACATTGTCCAATAACCACTTGACTTTGGTACCTGAAAAGTAAGCATCAACGACCAATCCCGTATTTCTGCGAATGTATTTGGTATGGCCCGCTTTGGTTAATTTATCACAAATGGATGCTGTTCGACGATCCTGCCAAACGATGGCATTGTGAATCGGCTCTCCGGTATTTTTATCCCAGACAAGGGTTGTTTCTCGCTGGTTGGTAATGCCGATGGCTGCAATTTGAGTGGGCTTGACATTGTTGTTTTTCAAAACGTTTTGTGCCACGGTCAGCTGCGTATGCCAGATTTCATTGGCATTGTGTTCGACCCATCCTGGCTTGGGATAGATTTGGGTAAACTCCTGTTGTTCTACCGCTATGATATTGGAATTTTTATCGAACAATATCGCCCGAGAGCTTGTTGTCCCTTGGTCTAATGCAAGAATGTATTGGTCCATTGTGTGTAAAAGTTTGATCTGCCAAATATAGAAAATTAATCCTTGATCGTATACCTTTGGGCCAGCTTCCAAAAAGCAGAACCGCATAGCACCGAACAGCATGAAAATACACCGCATTCCCTTCGACCAAATTCCCCAATTGTCCAAGCGCGATGTCGCGTACAATGATGGCACAGATACGCTAAAGGGCTTTTACAAGTACGACGTGACCTTAGAGGCATTCGCCGAGGTAATGGCCGATAAAAAGCAGTCGCCCATCAATCGCTCCGTACTCGTAGAAGTGTTGCAAGAGCAATACGAACGCTTTCATGCAGCGGAGCTTACACAAAAGCAAATCCACTCGCTAGCGGATGAAAATACGTTCACGATTGTGACGGCCCATCAACCCAGTTTATTTACCGGCCCTTTGTATTTCGTATACAAAATTATGTCGGCCATCAACTTGAGTCGAAGGCTCAAAGCGCAGTATCCGGAACAACATTTCGTTCCTGTTTTTGTGACGGGTGGTGAAGACCACGATTTTGAAGAAATCAATCATTTGCATCTTTTCAATAAAACCATTGAATGGCAAAACGAAGAGCAAGGTGCTGTCGGGATGATGAAAACGGCCAGCCTCTCGGGGGTTTTGGAACAGCTGAAGGAGATTTTGGGGCAGTCGGAAAATGCAACAACGATCTACCAGCTCATCCATGATGCGCACACGAAGCATTCGCGTTATTGTGATGCCGTCATCGCCATGGTACATGCCCTATTTGGTCAGGAAGGGCTGTTGGTACTCAACATGAACCATCCCAAATTGAAGCGGATATTTTTACCCATCATCAAAGAAGAATTGGTCCATCAACCCTCTTTGGCATTGGTAACGCAAGAGGTAGAAAAGCTGGTTCAGGTGGGATTCAAGCAACAGGCGATGGCCCGCGAAATCAACTTCTTTTACCTCAAGGACCAAATGCGGGAAAGAATCGTTCAGGAGGATGGCTTGTACAAAGTACTCAATACAGACCTACAATTTTCGGAAGCTGAAATGCTGGAAGAATTGGAAAAACATCCAGAACACTTTAGCCCCAATGTCGTCACACGCCCCTTGTTCCAGGAGTATATTTTACCCAACCTGGCCTACATTGGCGGCGGCGGTGAATTGGCCTATTGGATGGAACGCCAGCCTCAATTTCAACACTTTGGGATCAACTTCCCCATGCTCATCCGCCGCAACTCCGTCTTGTGGATCGACAAAGGATCAACCAAAAAATTGAGGAAGTTCGAGATCACGATACCTGAATTTTTCGAAGATACCGATGCCATCATTCGCGCATTCGTACAGAAAAATGCTTCCGAAGAATTGGATTTCACCTCCGAAAACACCCAATTCAAAGCCGTCTATGACCAACTGGCCAACACGGCCAAAAAGATCGACCCCACCCTTTCGAAGGCCATCCTGGCAGAACAAAGCAAAGCCTTCAAATCACTGGAACAGCTGGAAAGCCGCATCGTCCGGGCCGAAAAGCAAAAGCACGAAGTGGCCCTCAACCAAATTAGAAAACTCAAAGACCGCTTCTTCCCAAACAACAGCCTACAAGAGCGCCACGATAACTTCCTGGAATTTTACCTAAAATACGGCTCCACCTTTTTTGAACTTCTACTAAAGGAACTCGATCCGCTTGCGAAGGGCTTTGTCGTTGTGGTGGATGAGGGGGGGTGATTGAGTGGTTTGGTGGTTGGAGCTGCGCTCCTTGTGATTGGGTGATCCATGCTGCGCTTGTTGTGATCGAATGATTTTTGCGCGTACTACGGGAAAAACCACCAAATCACCAGCCAAAGGCAATCACCAAATCACTAGCGACCAACGGAAGCAACCACCAAATCACCAGCCGAAGGCAATCACCAAATCACTAGCGACCAACGGAAGCAATCACCAAATCACCTGCCGAAGGCAATCACCAAATCATTAACGACCAACAGAAGCAATCATCAAATCATCAGCCGAAGACAATCACTAAACCACTAGCGACCAACGGAAGCAATCACCAAATCACCTGCCGAAGGCAATCACCAAATCACTAGCGACCAACGGAAGCAATCACCAAATCACCCCATTAAAAAAACGAGATCAAGTCTGCGATACGGGTTTTGAGGTCTTTGCGGTCTACGATGAAGTCCAGGAAACCATGTTCTAGCAGGAATTCGGAGGTTTGGAAGCCCTCTGGTAAATCTTT
>JBCCSZ010000062.1:0-28363 GCA_039199225.1 Bacteroidota bacterium | reverse complement strand
AAATTCTCAGGCCGGACACCACTTATTTCAATCTTTTTCCGTCCCTGTTTGTCACCTATAAAATCAGCCCGGCCCACAAGCTGCGCTTTTCTTACAGCCGACGCATTTTCCGTCCTTATTACAGTGACCTCAATCCGTTTCTTTTTTACGACGATCCCTATACGATTACTCGGGGCAACCCATTTTTGTCACCGCAATATTCCAATAGCTTTGAGCTGACCTACATCCTATTCCAGGCTGTAAACATCTCGGCTTCGTACTCCTATACCAATGATTTGATCAGCGACATCAGCTTTCAAGATGGTCGGACGATCACCAACACCAAGGAGAACATTAACCGACAAGACAACCTGAATTTCAACTTCAGTGCGCCGACAGAAATTACCGACTGGTGGGGCGGCTACCTCTGGGTAGGTGTTTATGCCAACCTCTTTGACGACAAAGTGGGTGGAGAAGAACTGAGCTTCAACCAGTGGGGACTCAACAGTTTCTTAAGCCAAACATTCCAGGTGGATGACTGGTCGCTCGAAATCTCCGGATTTTTCAATTCCAGGTCCCGAAGCATCATTTTCGAAAATGGAGCCAATGGAGGAGTCAATGTCAGCGTTGGCAAGCGCCTTCTCAAGGGCAAGGGCTTTGTCAAGGTTGGGGTGACCGACGTTTTCAAGACCAACCAGTTTGAACGCAATGCTGATTTCGGAAATGTTCGTTTCAACTCCTTAGATACTTTTGAAAGCCGTGGCCTCAGCGTTTCAATGAGCTACAATTTTGGTAATTCGAAGGTGAAAAGAAGTCGGGAACGAGAAACGGCCAGTTCGAGCGAACAAGATAGAATTGGTAAATAAAACCAAGCGACGGAGCAAGGTTTTTAATAAGCTCTTAAGAAAATGGCTTATTAAAAATTCCGTCAAATTACTTAACCTATGGTGCTATTAATTTTGAATCAAAAGTTCTTACGTTTTTCCTTCTGGATACTGTTGTTATTGGCTGGTCAGACTGGCTTTGCACAGATCGAAGGGAATGGACAGGTGGAGACGCAAGTACGCTCCACCGAATTATTTACGAATCTAAAGGTGGAAATCCCCTTTGCCGATGTCGAGATACTCTGTCAGAGTATGCCACATGTGGAAATTACAGGTGACGACAATTTGCTGAATCACATCGAACTAAAGCACAATGGCAATAAGTTGATCTTGCGTGCAACAGCAGATATTCGTCCCTCGCAGCAACTACGACTGAAGATTGGTACAGCATTTCTCGAACGCCTGGAAACGGCTGTCGGGGGAGGTAAGTACCGGGTCCATCAGTTGGAAACTTCTGCTTTCCGCTTGTTGAACCACAACGCAGATGTTACCCTCGATGGCAAAGTGGAGCTGTTCAGCCTGGGATCAGAAATTGGCCATACACATGCCAAAGACCTGGTCGCTCGCAAGGTACAGCTATCCATTTGGGGAGAAGCCACCGCCGAACTGACTGCTCTTCATTCCGTCAAAGGAGCTGTTTCCAAGTATGGAGAGGTCGTCTACCACGGCAATCCACAAAAAGTGGAAGTCAAAAAGACGAACCAGACCTTGTCTCAACCCAAGGAAGGGGCAGCCCAGAAGGTCAAACACACAGAAAAATCGGAACTGACCTATGTGAGTATCGAATTGTACAACAACAGCAGCCGGGAGGTTGACATCTTCGTCAAAGGCCCTTCTTCCAATCCTTTTAGCTACGGGGTTCCTTTCGAATCCGGCCAAAAGCGACTAGAGGAATTGCCGGTCGGTACGAAGGTCTACCACGAGAATGCTTTCTTGCTATTCCGTAAGCTATTGTTTGTCATTGGAGAGGACACTTACGAAAGTCCGGTTCCGCTGTTTCCAAAAACATGAGTCCAGATAATCCACGAGCCAACCAAAAAGCCCTTTTTTGAGAGCCGTTGAGCCCTTATTCAAATACTGCTTTGGGCTTTTTGGTGGCCGTGCATTGTCCATCGACCTTGTTAAATAAAAACTGCCCTTCAACAATTTTCTAAAGATCTTGTTCAAATTTTGAGTTAGCACTCAACCCGATGATTTGATTAAAACTCAGGTCGGCCTCCAACGCATAGGTTGCGAGCGTCGATTGCAATGGTATTCGCAATGGACATAAGTTTTAACATATATTCCGTCACGCTGTTTTTCGGGGTGTTTCAGGGAGTATTGTTTGGACTCATCTTTCTCTTTCGAGCGGTGAAAAACAAACGTCTCTCCGACCTGCTGATGGGCTTTTTGCTATCGGCACTCGCCATTCAAATTCTGCCTTTTATGCTCAGTTTTATGGGGTCCACAGTCATGTGGAACGAACTGCTGTTCTTTCCCTTTCACATAGGACTGATCATTGGGCCGATGATTTTTTTCTACCTGAAAAGTCAGACAAATACGGATTTCAGATTTCATAAAAAACACCTATGGCACTTGTTGCCTTACGTGATCTACTTGACTTACCACCTCAGCGTATTTGCGCAGGGCAAGTCGTTTGTACAACACTGGGTCTCACAGGTTCACTTGACGTACCACATCCCACTGTTCTTTGGTTTGTTGTGCCTTTTGTCAAACTACATTTACCTGTTGTGGTCCGTGCGCTATTACAATGAATACAGAGATTGGCTGGAATCCGAATTCTCCAATACAGAACAATTGGATTTGGCCTGGTACAAAAAATATCTTTTTCTGGCCATCTCAGGCATCACGATTTCCTGGGTTTTCTACGGCATCAGCAGCTTGGGATACAATCTGACCTACACTCAAAACTGGTGGGAATATGTATTGCTTTCTGTGATCATCTATGTGGTCAGCCTCAGTGCTTACAATCAGCCACAGGTGATTTACCTGAAGTTTAAGCCTACGCAGGTTGTACCGCCGGAAAAAAAGAGCATTTTACCGGACGATGCCCTCGAAACAGCCAAGCAGAAGGTATTGGCTCTACTGGAAGAGGATAAAATCTATTTGGACTCCAAGTTGACCCTCAGCGATATGGCTGCTCAGATCAATATCAGTCCGAATGTATTGTCGCAGGTCATCAATGCTGGTTTTGAGAAAAATTTCAACCAGCTGATCAATGATTACCGGGTCCGAGAATTCAAAGCGGCTGCCCGACAGCCGGAAAATAAGCACTTGAGCCTTTTGGCGATTGCCATGGATTGTGGCTTCAACTCTAAGGCCACCTTCAACCGCGCTTTCAAAAGCATCGCCGGCATTTCACCCCGCGAATTCCTAGGCGGGAATTAGAACGCACTTCTAGCAATAAGCATTTTGTTTTACTGGTTTTAGCGGCTCTCTACGGAGCCACTTTGCTGTATCCCTCGGTACAGCCTAAAGTCGTTTGGGCAGCCTCATATAACTGACGCTACCCATTATCATTCGCAAATTTCAAAATTTTACATAGCAATGGAACGAATCAACATCGAGCAGTTGGTCGCCAATGAAGCATTGGAGCTTCCCCAGGATTTGGAAAGCCGCCTGACCAAGATCATGGCGGAGGCTGGCGTGCCAGGTGTATCCTACGCCTTCTTTGATGCTAAAGGTATCATTCGTAGTGGAGCCCTTGGCGTCAAGTCTGTTGAGACGCAGGAGACTTTCGATGAGCAAACGGTATTTTGTGCCGGCTCTCTAGGGAAGCCCGTGTTTGCATACGCCGTTTTAAAAATGGTCGAAAGAGGCATCCTCGATCTGGACCGTCCGCTTTACCTCTACGGGCCGCATCCGGGGCTACAGCACGACGAGCGTCACAAGCTCATCACGACCCGCATGGTATTGAGTCATACGACCGGCCTGCCCAACATTGGTGGTGCGCAGCTCAACTTTGTACACGATCCGGGTGAAAAATTACTGTACTCTGGTGAAGGCTACTTTTACCTGATGCGGGTCATCGAAGACATCACCGAGCGGTCCATCAACGAGTGGATGGAAGAATTGGTTTTTGAGCCGCTGGGCATGACGCATACCAGCTATGTGTGGCAAGATCGATTTGAAGGACAATATGCTTTATCACACGACGCCATCGATCGGATACTGCCTCGCTACAAGCCCGATTATCCCAATGTAGCTTACTCCATGCAAACAACGGCCCAGGACTACAGTCGCTTGTTGTCTGCACTATTGCGGGAAAAAGACCAGCCAGGACTCATTGGCGAGGGTATGCTAGAGCCTTTCGTCGTCGACGTCCGCTCGCCACAGGATGAGAGTTTGAATTACTGGGGCTTGGGGATTGGCATTTTGCGCACCGAAAGTCAGGACTATTACTGGCAGTGGGGTGTACACAATTGGTCGTCCAGCTTGTTTATGATCTCGGCCAAAACGGGTAGGGGAATGGTTTTCTTTACCAACAGCATCAATGGTTTTGGATTGGGTAAGCGCCTGGCCAACCTTTGTTTTGAGCAACACGATATTTCAGACTTTTGGTTGGATGTATACAGCTACGAAGCACCACAGCAAAAGTTGTTGCTTTCCCTACTCCGCGAACGCAATTTCGATAAAGCCATCGAGCCACTGCTCAACGAAGAAAGAACACACCACAACACGGCTATTCTCAACGAAGAGCAGATCGACGTCATTGGCACCTGGTTGGAGCAATATGGGCTGCCTTGGTTGGCATGCCGGGTTTTCGAACTCAATGCCAAGGCTTATCCCGAATCGGCAGATGCACAGGAGAATTACGCCAGAGCCTGTCTGTTTTGCCGCAAGCAATCTGAAGCCATTAAACACTTTGAAAAAACCCTGGCCATTGATCCTTCCAGAGGAATGGTCCGCCAGAATTATTTGCAGCTCAAAGGGAATGTAAAAGGAAATGTGACCTTCCGTTTGGATGGCCATTACAACGCCAACTATCTGGCTGTAGCCGGAGACTTCAATGGTTGGAACATGCATGCGCACCCTTTCCGCCGCATCAATGGCGAGTGGGTTTGTCACTTGAATATTGAACCAGGCACCTATCAATACAAATTCGTGGTCGATGGCATTTGGGTACTCGATCCGAACAATCCAAAATCTTCCCATTCCGGAGAACACAACTCCATTCTGGAAGTACCCAAAGCCTGAAAAATTTACAGATCGTATTTTTCTAAACCATCATCATCATGCAGATCCAAAGAGAAATTTTGTACACATCTTATCAGCCGGATGTGGAGAAGGTCCACATTGGATTTTTTCCTGCCAATGGCCGATATTTCATCCAAGAGATGAAAAGGCGAACCGACAACGTCTTTTACACCAAAATCAAACTACCATTAGGGAAATCTTTCTATCAGTATTTTATCAATGAAGATTTCGACAATCCAGTAGAACAGGCCCAGCGAAAAGGTCAGCTACAAGACCGCGTTCCCTACCTCTTGGAGTCACACATCTTTTGTCCGTTGGAGTTTACGGACGAACCTAAATACATTTGTCAAGTCAAAGATAATGAATGGGAAATTCGAGCCATCTCCCATCAGAATTGGATCGAATCTGTCGAATTGCTGACGCCAGAAGGCAGCTTTCCCATGGATCAAGTATACCAATTTCGCAATAAAAAATATTGGAGCCTCCGCTTCGACGTACGCAAGACTGGAAACATCTTTGTCCTCAAGTTCAAAGGAAGCTCTCAAACCCGCTACTTGCATCGAGGATACAACATCCAGTCTTACTACAACTTCAAGGATGCTTTTTTACTGGTACAGAAAAACGACATTCGCACCCGGACCGCGGTACAACCTGGCTCTGTCGGATACCAAATTTATCCGGATTCCTTCTCCCGCTCCGATAAGTACGACGCACCTTTTCAACTCAATGAGTGGGGAGCGCCGGCACGCCTGCATTCGCATTACGGAGGCGACCTGCAAGGGGTCATCGAGCGATTGGATTACCTGGAATCTTTAGGCATTGAATTTTTATATCTCAATCCAATTTTTGAAGCCAGTACCGCGCACCGCTACAACTGCCGGAACTACCGCAAGATCGATCCGGTACTGGGCAATGAGGAGGACTTTCGCCAATTGGTGCAGGCCGTTCACGACCGAGGAATGAAAATCATCCTGGATGTATCCATCAGCCACTGTGGTTCGGATTTTCCAGCCTTTCAAGATTTATTGGAAAACCAGGAAAAGTCCAGATACAAAGATTGGTTCTGCGTACACTCTTTCCCAGTGTCTACCGAAAAATATACCTACGAATCCTGGAGTCACTACCGGGAAATGCCTTTGTTTAACCTGGAAAATAATGAGGTGCGCAACTATCTGTTGGGCAGCTTGGTCCACTGGGTAGAAAATTTTGACATAGACGGCTGGCGCATCGATGTAAGCACGGAGATTCCGGAAGACTTTTTATCCGACATCGCCAGTGCGATCCGCTCTTACAAATCAGATGTCTACCTCATCGGCGAGTGCTGGTACCACCTCAACTCTCGCTTAGTGGTTGAAAAAGGTAAGCTCAATGGCGTTACCAATTTTTCATTGTACTGGGATGCCATTATGAATTTTTTCGTTGAAGGCAACACCTTGGTACGCCAAATGGGCGAAGGATTGCTGCAAAATGTCTGGGCAAGTGATTGGACGACTTCCACCAATTCCTGGAACTTTTTGGACAATCACGATACGGCCCGCTTTTACTCTCTATTGGAGCAAAAAGAATGGTATCCGTTGGCCTTGGCAATGATTTATGCGATGCCTGGCAATCCAGTCATATTCTATGGCGATGAAATCTGTATGGAAGGAGAAGAAGACCCCGCCAATCGCTCCTCTATGAATTGGCATCAAGTCGAGGAAAACCCCGTCAATGTCCAGTGGATTTCTCAGCTCAATTTCCTTCGGAAAAAATACCGGGACCTCTTTGGTTTTGGCAGCTTCAACATCGTCGAAGCAGATTCCGACTACCAGGTCATAGCCATTGAGCGCAAATACCAGGGAGAGAATCTGACTTTTATTTTCAATTTCAGCGCCGAAGCAGTGCCACTGTCCATTACCCCAATACTGGCAGCTTTGCGATCTTCAGTCGATGCGATCACGAGGCGCGATCAGTGGGATACAGATTGGACGATCGAACCATTTTCTGTAAAAATCCTGAATGTGAACCAGCAAAACAAGTGAAAAATGGAAAAGACAATTGTACATCTTACCTCAGAAATAGCACCCTTTTACAAGAGGGGAGGGCTGGGCGACGTCGCAGGTAGTCTGCCAGTCTATTTGACAAAAAAATATCGAAATGTCGTTATATCTTTTTACTACAAAGGGCGAATGAAGGGACTGGAAGACGTTCCCAAACGCTCCTTTATCGTCGACATACACGGAATCGATTATCGCTTTTACTACTATCCGTTGGTGCGCGACAATGTGCAGTATTTCTTCATCGATATGGATGATGAAAACCTCTTTTCGGAATCGGAAGGAGGCAGCTTGGAAAAAAAGAAAAAGACCAAAAGAGGCAATTCCAAAGGCGATACGGCCTACCGCGGTTTGCTGCCGATTATGATTCATTTTTACTTTGCCAAGGCAGCCTTGAATTTCATCCTGAAAAAAGAAATGGAGCCTTCTTTCCTGCTGTTGCACGACTGGCAGGTGGCTGGTGTATTTGCCTATCAGTCTTTGCTGAGGCATATGCGCGAACAGTTCAACTGCAAGACCCTTATGATGATTCACAACTTCCAATACCAGGGAGAAATCATTAAAGATTCGCTTTCTTTTCTGGATGCAGAAAGTCGCGAAACGGTTCGCTCGCTTTATGATAAGTACGAAAGTGCTTCATTGATGGGCTTGGCGTTCGATCGCTCGGACTATGTGGCAACGGTCAGCAATGGCTATGCCAAAGAACTGGAAAAACAATCTGCGCCACACATCGGCTACGATTTTGTAGCGCAACGCACTGACGGTATTTTACATTTTACCAATGGTGTTGATTACAGCCTGTGGCATCCCAAAAACAGCCCGTTTTTGCCCATTCATTACGACATCGATCAGCAGGCCGTTCGCAAGAGATACAAGGCCCAATTGCAGCGCAAATGTGGTTTTGAAGACGACGGTAAACCCATCGCTTTGATGATGGCGCGCTTGGTACCTCAGAAAGGTATTTACCTATTTATGAATACCGAGCAAACAGACGAACGCGCATTGGCACAAATCGAAAAAGTCCTGGACACAGGTGTCAAATTAATCGTTCATGGTACACCAGCGGGTGGAGAAGACGGCCGGGTCAATTACCTTTTTGAACTGGCTCGGAAAACTTTCCCGGATCGTTTTTACTACGACAATAAATATTCCGATGCCAAGGGGCATGTTTATTTGGCCGGATCGGATATGGCTTTGATGCCTTCCTTTTTCGAACCATGCGGCTTGGTCCAGCTCTACGCCATGGCCTTCGGCTCCGTACCCATCGTCAACCCGGTCGGTGGATTGGGCGACACGGTTGATTGCTTTTTCAAGGAAGAAAATAAGCCGACTGGCTTTCATATGGAGAGCTATTCGACCACCGGCTTGGTAGAGGCGCTTCAAAGAGCAGCAGACATTTACCACAACGATAAAAATGCTTGGCAGGAATTGATCAACAACGGCATGAATGCCGACTTTTCCTGGGATCGAATGATCCAACCGTACTTTGAATTTTTCGCGAAGAGTATGCAATTGGAATATTCAACTTAGAGGACAAATGCTCAACGTTCTCGCAAAACAACTGCTATGGTTTCCATTAAAATAAATAAAGACAACAAAGATAAATTCGCCATCAACTACCTCAACGAGATTCCCGTTGCACCCGATGCCGAGCACTACGAAATGTCTCGCATGCAATTGGGCCATTGGTTGATGCATACCTATGTCAATCGAATCAGCATCCACAAACAAGAAGGAGATGAGCAGGTGGACGATTCCTGGAATCAAAGCATTATTCAAACACTGCCTTTCTTTGATCTGGAAATTGGGCGGCGAGCTTTAGAGACCATCGTCGAACGCCACGATTTGCTGCGCACGACCTACATCACCGTGGATGGCCATCCGCGGCAGGTCGTACATCCACTCGAACATTTCAAGGATGCGATTAAGGCTTACAAAGACGATCGTCATTCGGATGTTGTAATGACAGAGCTGGAAAAAGAATCCAAGCGAGTCGTCTTCGATCCGATCAAAGGACCCTTGTTTTATGCAAAATTGGTGCAGGCCAAAAACGAATACATTTTCATCATCGTTTTGGATCACTCCATTACAGACGAATGGTCGAACGGCATATTGCGCGAAGAGATTTACGAGGTCTATCAAGCATATCGGCAAAATAAGCCGAATCCGCTGCAGCCCTTGCGCATCCGCTACAAAGACTTTACCATCTGGCACAACCGCTTGTTGCGCGAGCGGGCGCCCGAACATTTTCGGCAGTATTGGCATCGCTTTACCAATGAATTGCTGCCTAAGACAGATTTGAGTACCCATTTTGCGACTCTAGGAACGCCGGAGTCGTATCGCGCTGGCATCAAAAAGCAATTGCTGAAATGCTTTCAGCCCATGCCACCGGCACACGAAGAATTGGTCTACGGCAATCTGGCGAAGTTGGAATTTAAAGAGTCTGGCGCTTTTCAGTTTGGCATCGGGAAGCAGGTGTATCGCGGTTTGAAAAAGCGGGCCATCGAAAACGATACGAGCCTGTTCAATGTCATCAACTTTGTGATCCAATGCTGGATTTACAGAGTGACGGGTTCCAAAGATTCGGTCTTGGGTGTCAACATGGTCATGCGACAAAATGACGATCTGACGCCGATGATGGGCTTTATGCTCAACACCGTTTTGGTGCGCAATCAAGTGATCACAGAAGATACGGTCAACCAAAACATTCAAAGGATCACAGGTGAAAACCTAGACGCAACGGAGCTGGTTTACTATTCCTTCGAGCGGGTCTTGAACGATCTTGATTTGCCCTTCGAGAATGTCTGTAAGATATTCGTGAATATGATCAACAAGGAGAATTCCTCCAAGCTGATGATCAAAAATTTCAAGCCGCATCATCTGGATAAAAAAGTCTGGTACTCCTACTTTGATTTAGACTTTCACGTAGCCGAAGAAAAGAATGGCATTTTGATCGTTTGGGAGTATGGCAAACACATCTTTACGCCCGAGCAAGTGGATCAATTGTACACTGCTTTCATGGAGGTCGCCGAGATTTTGGCCTTTCAGCCCACAATCCCTTTGGAGGAGGCTATGACCGTCCGGGTGTAGCTGGTTCCTTTTTCGATTTACTTAAGTTTCCATTGGTCAGCCGGTAAGTATGTACGCTTACCCCCTTAAAATCGATGACTCATGTCTAATAAAAATAACAATCCAAATTTAAATAAATTGATTCCTTTCATGCTCAATTTTGAAGCTGATGAGCCACAAGTGCAGTGGGTCGATCAGTTTCAATTGAGCGGAAGAGAATCCTTCCTCACGCTGGACATTTACGAACACGCTTTCGTGTCCAACCCCAGTTTTACAGAAACCGACCTTCAGCAGCTTTTCGGTCCGATGCACCAAAGAGCTTCGCTGCAGCCCAATGGCTTTATTTTTCACATGTCTCGTTGTGGTTCTACCTTGATGGCCAATATGCTTCGCCAGTCCGACCGCAACCTCGTTCGCAGTGAGCCGGAAATCTTGTCGCAGATATTGAATATGGCAGCTCCCGACAATCGGGAATACGCCCGCGATTTATTCATGGCCGCTGTTCAGGCCTTGGGCAAACCCAATTCACCAAAGCAGCAAAACTACGTCGTCAAGTTTTCCAGTGCTTGTACCATTTTTATGGAGTACATCTTTGATGCATTTCCGGATACACCCAAGATTTTTCTGTATCGCGATCCGGTAGAAGTACTGGCTTCCAACCTCAAAGATTTGGATCAGGGGTGGATGCTATCCGAAAAGGTACTTGGCATTCCGATCGAGGATATTACACAAAAAAATACACTGCTGGAAAATTTTGCCATTGGCATCCAAAGGACTTGCGAAGGCTTTGTGAATCATTTCGATGATACATGCATGGCGTTCAACTACAGCCAACTCTCTGAAGAAATGTTTGATCGGCTTCTGGCCTTCTTCAACATTCATCCAGGGCCACAGGATCGGGCAGCTATGTTGGCCGAGATGGGCGTCTATTCCAAAAACAGAGGCGTTGCCTTTGCTAGTGATGTGCAAAAAAAGCAGCGGTCTGCTTCCCCTGCCGTTCGCGCAGCTGCCGACAAATACCTGGCAGAAGTATACGAAAAACTAGAAGCCTTAAAGGTCGATCTGGCAGCAGTATGCGTCAGCTAACGACCCACCAAAGTCCTGCTTTTCAATTTCATTCATTCCCTAAAATGATCCAAGTTATGACTGTTATTCCATCCATTATAACCGACAATGTTTTAAGAACTAATATTTCCAAATCATTTCTTGCAGGTAAAACACTCCCCCTGGTCGTTCAACCCGCTGTTACGGGCATCGACCTGGGGAGTTGGCTGCAGGAAAACAGCCGCCTGGTCAAGAAAAACCTACACCGTTACGGTGGAATTTTATTCCGTGGATTTGGTGTAGATAAAGTCGAAAAATTTGATGCACTGATGGCCAATTTCAATACAGAGGTCATTCCTTATATGTTCCGCTCTTCTCCTCGGTACGCCTTGTCGGACAAGGTCTACGTATCGACTACCTATCCCAACGATCGCAAGATCAATATGCACAGTGAGTCATCCTACAGCTACGCCTGGGGACGGAAGATTTTCTTCTGTTGCATCAAGGCAGCCGAGCGGCAGGGCGAAACGCCGATTGCGGATAACCGCCGCGTCCTGGCGCGTTTGGAGCCTGCCTTGGCAGAGAAATTCGAGCGGCTGGGCGTGATTTACCAACGCAACTTATCGCCCCATGCGGGCCTGCCTTGGCAAGAGGTGTTTCAGACGGAAGACCCGGCGGTCGTACAGCAGGTTTGCAAGGCCAACAAGGTCAAGTTTAAGTTCAAAAGCCCGGAAGCTCTGACGATCATGTGGAAGAAACCAGCCATCTACCGACATCCTGAAACGGGAGAGAAAATCTGGTTCAATCATTCCTTCTTTTTTAATAAATTCAGCTTGTTTGAAGAAATGGGCCTCGATCCCGACGCCAAGTTTCCAGGCCACATGCTGTCTTCCAATACCTTTTTTGGCGATGGCTCCAAAATCTCTTTTGCCGAGTACAGCCAAATCAAAGCTGCTTATGACGAGGAGATTGTGCGCTTCCCCTGGGAGGAAGGCGATTTGTTGATGCTGGACAATATGCTGGCAGCGCACGGTAGAAGTCCGTATGAAGGCGAGCGGAAAATTGTCGTTTCGATTATAGAGCCTTACTTGGAGGCTAAATAGCATGAGAAATACAAGTCGGTTTTCACCAAAAATCGACTTTTCACGATACTAGATCTGTATGATGCATTTTGAGAGCGTGGCTGTAGATGGCAACCTTTGGAGTGGTCTGTTGTCTTCAGACACGCTCCAAAATATTTTTGATGTAGATATTTTGAAATCCTTCACAAGTTCATTTACCTTCGGTTGTACGCCTAATTTTGAATAACTTCATTGAATTAAATGGACCCTTTGATCCGAAAAAAGACAATGCTCCATGAGACCACAGCTATTTTTACTACACTTTGCCGGAGGGAATGGTTACTCCTTCCAATTCCTACTGCCTGAGATCAACACCTTTTTTGAAACGCACGTATTGGAACTGCCCGGTCGCGGTCGGCGAATCGAGGAGCCACTGCTGTACAGCAAGCCCGATGCGCTACAAGATGTTTTTCGACAGATCAAAGAAAAGCGGAATGGGTCGCCTTACCTCATTTATGGTCACAGCATGGGCGCTTCCTTGGGATTGCTACTGACCAGCGAGATGGAAAAGCTTCAGGACCCGCCCGTATGCTTCATCCCGACGGGCAATGCCGGCCCGGGTGTCAGCCGGAAAAAAGATCGTTACAAAATGCCACAGGAGGCATTCATAGCTGAGCTGAAAATCCTTGGCGGGGTACCGGATGAGGTATTTGAAAACAAGGAGATATTCGATTTTTTCGAGCCGGTGCTTCGTGCAGATTTCGAAATCGTCGAAAAAGAATTTGAATATCCGAAAGGCTTTACCCTTCATACCCCCATCATTGCACTTATGGGTAGCGATGAGGAAGATTCCGATAAGATCGAAAATTGGAAAAACTACACCCACAACCGCTTTCAGTCTCAGCTTCTCAAAGGAGATCATTTCTTCATTCACCGCCACAAGCAGACGTTGGCCAGTATGCTAAAAAATGCCTACCGGCAATATCTTCCGGTAGGCTGACGATTGGCTAAAATAGTTGCCTGCAATTGAAAAGTGAGTAAGCAATTGAGATTAAATAGATGCGCCTCTTAATGCCATTACTTTTGCTTGAACTTTTCAAATCTTGACTTTTCCCGCTCTCTTTTCGGGAAGGAATTGTTTTCTGTATCGGTATCGGCCGTTAGGCGGTCTGGGTCGATCTGAATTTGAACGACCTCTTCGTCGAAGTAAAAGACCTTGTGGGCCTTTTGCTCGTTGTAGCGCCATATTTCGGCAGGAATTTGAATGCGCTCCTTCTTACCGCTTTTGAAGCTAAACTCTAGGATGACCGGCATGACCAATCCCCCCTTGTTGCGTAAATGAAGTTCGTAAAAGTGTTTATTTGACAGTTGATCGATGATCTGTTGATCGTCGACCCGGGCTAGAAACTCCCAGTAATAGTTTTCAGGTGTATCTGTGATGGTGAAATAGTGGACCTCTTCGAAATCCTCCGATGGTTCCTCTGCAACCGGATCGGCCGATTGCATGGCGCTTTGGGGCGCTGGACCAACTTTGTAGTATTTCACATCCTCCAAGGCAATGTCGACATGGTCAACGGTGTAAAACCATCCGCGCCAAAACCAATCCAGGTCGGTGGCGGAGGCATCCTCCATCGTCCGGAAGAAATCCGACGGCTTGGGGTGCTTGAAGGCCCACCGCTGGGCGTAGGTGCGGAAGGCCGCCCGAAACAGCTCATCGCCCAATACCACGCCGCGCAATATTTCCAGGGCCGTAGCGGGCTTGTTGTAGGCATTGTTGCCAAATTGAATCAATTGCTCCGAGCCCGTCATAATGGGCCGAATGTATTCCTTTTTGCTTTTCATGTATGGAACAATGGTAGCTGCCGGGCCACCAGTAAAAGGGAAATTGTCGTACTGCTCGGCCTGTGTCCGAAACTCTAAAAAGGTATTGAGTCCTTCATCCATCCAAGTCCATTTGCGCTCATCCGAGTTGACAATCATCGGAAAGAAATTGTGTCCCACCTCGTGAATTACCACCCCAATCATATGGTATTTAACAGCATCACTGTAGCTTCCATCCTTTTCGGGGCGACCATAGTTGAAGCAGATCATTGGATACTCCATGCCGATGGCAGCCGCATGTACAGAGGTCGCAACGGGGTAGGGGTAATCAAAGGTATAATCCGAGTAAGTTTTCAAAGTGTTGACAACCGCCTTGGTCGATTCTTTTTCCCATAGGGGATTGCCTTCTTTGGGATAAAGGGACATGGCCAATGCCTCTCGGTCTCCGAGCTTGACATTTTGGGCATCCCAGATGAATTTTCGGGAGGCTGCAAAAGCAAAATCCCGTACGTTTTCGGCCTTGAACAGCCAGGTCTTATTTCTTTTGGGCTGTCCTTTCTCCCTTTCAATGGCTTCCTTCTCTGTGACGATGAAGACGGGCTTGTCGTAGCTTTTGCGCGCTTGCTTCAAGCGGTTCAACTGTTTTTTGCTGAGGACTTTTTCCTCATTTTGAAGTACTCCCGTGGCTGCTACCAGATGATCTTCCGGTAGGGTGATGGCCACCTCGAAATTGCCAAAGGTCAAGGCAAATTCCCCTCTTCCAAGAAACTGAGTGTTTTGCCAACCTTCATAATCGTCGTAGACAGCTACGCGCGGATAAAACTGAGCGATGGTGTAGACGTAGTTGCCATCTTCTGGAAAATATTCGTAGCCGCTGCGCCCTCCTTCCGACATCCGGTCGTTGATGTTGTACCACCATCCCATGTTAAATTCAAACTTTTCACCACTCTTTAATCCTTCCCGCAGGTCGATGCGCATCATGGTTTTATTGATGACGTAAGACAGCCGCCTACCTCTGCTATCCTTTACCCATTGTAAGTTAAAACCACCTTCGTATTTAGATGTACCGAGAGTAAAAGCGATGCTTTTGGCCGGAATGGAGTCAGACAACCTGCTTCTCCGACTGAGGAGGTCATCGTTGTTGGGCGCTCGTTTGTTTTGGTCGAGTTGGACCCACAGATAAGTCAGTGTGTTGGGCGATCGATTGTAATAAGTAACCACTTGTTCACCTTCAATTTTTTGTTCTTGATCGTTCAGACGAACCTTGATCTTATAGTCTGCTTGTTGTTGCCAGTAAGCTGGGCCGGGCGAACCATCCCCGTTTCGGTAGGAGTTGGGCGCTGCTAGAAGGTCGTCCATTTGTTCGAACTTACCCTGCCATTGGCCATCTTGGGCAGATAGCAAATGCGTCAAAATTAGTAAGAGTAGGCATACTTTGATTCTCATATCAACTTTTGGATAAAAGTCCATCAAAACTCTATGTAGAAATAGTACTTTTTGGTGTTGCAAAGCCAAAATGTACTATTCAACCTCCTTGGGTACTTTGTATCTTAGGCTTTCAAATGCCGATACATGATGAATAAATATGCCTTTGTTATTTGCCTTTTGGGAGCTACCATTTTACAGGCCAGCTCGAGTGCTGAACATACGCCCGGCGATGTTTTCTTGGATGACATCAAATCGACCCGATCACTGATTGAATTTTTGAAGGTTCACCGGGCAGAAAACCACTTGAAGACACTCACATTCAAGCAAGAGACAATTCGATATGATGAAAGCGGAAAAGTCCGGGATACCACTATATGGCTAGAGTCTGTTCACTATCCCGGCAATTTCCGTATTGATTTTGGTGATCCTGCCAATGGTAATACCAATATTTACACCCGCGACAGTTCGTTTGCGTTCCGAAAGCACGAATTGGTTCGGACAACTGTTGGACCTGTCGATTTTATGTTGATGAAGGGGGCCTATTTGCATTATGCGACTGATAGTACCCTCAGCCGCCTGCGGAGGATGCAAATCGATCCGGATGTTTTTACAAAATCAACTTATGAAGGGCGTCCGATTTACATCATTGGGGCTGCAGAAAACGACCTAAGTGTACCTCAAATATGGATGGATAGAGAGCACTTTTATCTGTGTCGCCGCTTCAGTTATCTGAAAAGTGGTGCCTTGTTGGATGTGCGCTATGACAGCTTTCAGCAATACGATGGCCATTGGATAGAGAATTTTGTGGATTTTTACAAAGATGGAAAACGCATCCAAACCGAGCGCTATTTTGATATACAGACCAATCCCAGCATTTCCCCTGATGTTTTCAATCCCCGACGGTTCAATGTAGATATGGCTGATCGCCGTGGTATTCTGGAAAACTTTGAAGAGCAAAGGCGCTGCTGGAATAAGGGAGATTTGGTTTGTTATATGAAAGCCTACGAGCATTCCGATAGCATTATGACGGTGTCTCGCAGAGGTGTTACCTTGGGATACGATAACATTCTCAAGAAATACCAACAGGGTTTTCCCGTTGACAAAATGGGGCAACTTCACTTTGACGAGTTTCGCTTCAAGAAGTTGAGTGATGAATATTATTACGTGGTTGGTCGCTTCAATCTGCGCTACGAGGGCCGGGAGAAGCTGCTACAAGGTTGGTTTTCTGTATTGATGCAAAAAATCGATGGCAAATGGCTGTTGATCAGCGATCATTCAAGCTGATTGCGTATCTCTGGGACATTCTGTATCTTTGAAAAGGTCCAATACTTTTTCAAATGACCACACAGATCAACCGCTGGAAAATGACGACGAGCTTGTACCAAAGCATGTACGAGCATGGTATCCTGACGGAGAATGACCAGGTGGAGTTGATCAATGGCGAAATCCTTACTATGAGTCCTAGTGGAAGCCGACATGCGGCTGTCATCGACCGATTGAATCGTTTACTGAATAGGGCGTTTCCTGAAAATGCCATCATAAGGGTTCAAAGCCCCATTCATCTAGGAGACCAATCCATGCCGGAGCCCGACGTGGTGGTGCTGCGGCACAGAGCAGATTATTATGTCAATGAGCATCCTGGGGCAAACGACATCTACCTTGCCATCGAAGTGTCGGATACCTCTGCCGAATACGACAGAACCGTCAAACTACCGATCTACGCAGAGGCTGGCATTCCAGAATATTGGCTGGTTGATCTCAACGCCTCCCAAATAGAAGTCTATCACACGCCCAACGGGCAAAAATACCGCCATCGGGAATTAATTGGAAAAGAGGACCAACTCCATTTTCGAGCATTCGACCTGTCTTTGAATGCCACGGATATATTTATTGAATACTAAATTCCTTTTGTCCAAATGACCACACAGATCAACCGCTGGAAAATGACGACGAGCTTGTACCAAAGCATGTACGAGCACGGTATCCTGACGGAAAATGATCAGGTGGAATTGATCAATGGTGAAATCCTTACTAGGAGCCCCAGTGGAAGCCGACATGCGGCTTGTATTAAAAAACTGAACGCATTACTATCTCGCCAGCTAAGCGAAAAAGCAATTATTGGCATTCAAGACCCCGTTAAACTAGGAGAGGATGCCATGCCGGAGCCCGACGTGGTAGTGCTGCGCCACAGAGCAGATTATTATGTCAACGAGTATCCTGGGGCAAACGACATCTACCTTGCCATCGAGGTGTCCGATACCTCTGCCGAATACGACAGAACCGTCAAACTCCCGATTTACGCAAAGGCTTGCATTCCAGAATATTGGCTGGTTGATCTCAACGCCTCTCAAATAGAAGTCTATCACACGCCCAACGGGCAAAAATACCGCCATCGGGAATTAATTGGAAAAGAGGACCAACTCCATTTTCGAGTATTCGACCTGTCTTTGAATGCCACGGATATATTTATTGAATACTGAATTCCTTTTATCCAAATGACCACACAGATCAACCGCTGGAAAATGACAACGAGCTTGTACCAAAGTATGTACGAGCACGGTATCCTTACGGAGAACGACCAGGTGGAGTTGATCAATGGCGAAATCCTTACTATGAGTCCTAGTGGAAGCCGACATGCGGCTTGTATCCGGCTGTTGACCACCTTGTTTTCAAAGATGGTATTTGAGAAAAAAGTCATTCTCAGCGTACAAAACCCCATTTATTTGAGCGAAGCTTCCATGCCAGAGCCCGATCTTGCCATTTTACATCCAGCGGCCCACCACTATGTCAATCAACATCCTGCTCCACCAGATATTTTCCTCACCATAGAAGTGTCCGATACCTCTGCCGAATACGACAGAACCGTCAAACTCCCGATTTACGCAGAGGCTGGCATCCCAGAATATTGGCTGGTTGATCTCAACACCTCCCAAATAGAAGTCTATCACACGCCCAGTGGGCAAAAATACCGCCATCGGGAGCTCATTGGAAAAGACGACCTCATTCACTTCCGCGCCCTTGAGCAAGCTTTCCAAGCCCGAGAAATCCTCTTCTGAGCTATAGGCTACAAAACCTTGACACAATACTGATTGTTTCCACTGGGTAATTCTTTACCTTTGCATTCTTATGGCGAGAAGATCTAGATTTTCTGATAATGGCGAACCACGGCCTAAAGTCAACCGGGAACAATTCCGGGAGGCTATGAAGATATTTGTTTTTGTGAAGCCTTATCGAGGGCAGATCATCATTGGACTCCTATTATTGTTTATCTCCAGCCTCGTATTCATGGTCTTTCCATATATGGCTGGCCAGATGGTAGACATTGCACAAGGAGAGTCTGAATTTGGTTGGACTTTAAAGGATGTTGGATGGTTACTCTTGGCGGTTTTGTTGATTCAAGGGCTGGTATCCTACTCCAGGGTGATGCTTTTTGCACATGCTAGTGAGAAAGGCATTGCAGATGTTCGGCGGGCGTTGTATGAAAAAATGGTCAGTCTTCCCATCGCATTCTTTGAGCAAAACAGGGTAGGAGAGTTGATCAGCCGTCTGACCGCCGATGTCGAAAAGCTCTACAACGCTTTTTCGATTGTGTTGGCAGAATTTCTCCGGCAAATTATCATCATCCTCACAGGGGTTATTTTTCTGGCGATTACAACCCCTCGTCTAGCGCTGATTATGTTGGGAACCTTTCCCCTAGTGGTCGTAGGAGCCATGATTTTTGGTCGCCGAATTCGACGCCTATCCCGTGAGCGGCAGGACGCCATGGCCGATTCCAATGTCATCCTCGATGAATCCCTGCAATCCATACAAATCGTCAAGTCCTTCACAAATGAATGGTTTGAAGTGGCTCGTTATGATGTATCCATTGGCGTAATGGTGCGCCGGGCCATTCGCTTTGCCCAAGGGCGTGCTTGGTTCTCGGTTTTCATTGTATCTATACTCTTTGGCGCTCTATTTTTCATCATCTGGGAAGGAGCCAATATGCTTCAACGCGATGAAATTACGGCCGGTTTGTTGATTTCCTTTGTGGCTTACACTGCCATCATAGGGGCGGCCATTGCCGGGTTGGGAAGCTTCTACACCCAGCTGCTGAGTGCTGTCGGAGCAACCGAGCGGGTACGGGAAATTCTGAATGCAGAAAGTGAGCTGGTGCCAGATAAACCGACGGCCGTATCCGCCACTTCCTTGAAAGGCCATGTTCAATATGTCGATGTTCATTTCACCTATCCTACCCGAGACGATATTCCCATTTTGAAGGGCCTAGACTTGGACATTGAGGCGGGCAGCAAAGTCGCCTTGGTTGGGGCTAGTGGGGCAGGGAAGTCAACCATTGTCCAGTTGTTGATGCGCTTTTACGAACTTCAAGGAGGAGATATTCTGGTGGATGGAAAAAGTATTTTTGACTTTGAAATCAGTGATTATCGCAATCACTTGGCCGTTGTGCCGCAAGAAGTCATCCTTTTTGGCGGAACCATCCGCGAAAACATCCTTTATGGCGATCCGGACGCCTCCGATGCCGCCTTGATTGAGGCCGCCAAGAAGGCCAATGCCTGGGAGTTTATCTCTGGCTTTCCAGAAGGGCTGGATACCATCGTTGGCGAGCGAGGCATCAAACTCAGTGGTGGCCAACGCCAGCGAATTGCCATTGCCCGTGCGATCCTGCGCGACCCTGCCATCTTGATCTTGGATGAAGCAACCTCTGCACTGGATGCTGAGTCAGAAAAAATTGTTCAAGGTGCATTGAATACCCTTATGGAAGGGCGAACCTCCATCATCATTGCGCATCGACTGGCCACCATCCGCGATGTCGATTGCATCTATGTCATCGACCAAGGGCGGATCATCGAGAAAGGAACACACAACGAGCTGTCAGAGCGGGAAAACGGAGCATACAGCAGCTTGGCCAAGTTGCAATTTGAGGTAAATTAATAAGCTTTAGCAACCATTTCTTAAAAATCGAAATGTGATCTCCATATATTGGATTTGCTGCTTTTACTGGACTGCGATGGTTCTGGTCCAGCTGTATCGAGTAGATTTAGAGATGGTCGACGCGATGAGCTTTCCATTTTACATTGCCTTTGTGGTTTTCTACATTGTCGTTTTGCTTTGTTCTTACATTTACAAATCCGATTTTGGGAAAAGGAAAATAATTGGCACGATCGCAGCCATTCCCACTTTGATAAGTGGATTTTTAATGCTTAGCACCCTACTTTTCCTATTGAATGCTCTTTCGGGCAATGGATGAGTAGCAAAGCCATGAGCATCGTCTAAATATTTACAATCTAATCAAATATACAACATCATGCGACTCCTTTATGGCTTGGCGCTCCTCCTGTTTGCCTGCAATGCGCCACAACCTTCTACACCAGAAAAGGCTCCCATCTCCCAAGCGCTGGCCCCTGAGCTTCCAACCGTAGATACCAACCTCTACGAAACCTTCAGAATGATGGATGGCGATGTCGAACGCTTGATGAAAAAGTATTACATGGTGTTTTTAAAGACTGGACCAGAACGCGGCCAGGACCCATCGGAGGCTGCCAAGCTTCAAAAAGCCCATCTTGCCCACCTCGGGGCAATGGTCGAGGCCAAAAAGATTTGCATGGTCGGACCCTTTGAAAGCGAGGGAGCCATTCGAGGCATTGCCATATACAGCACCCCCACAATGGCCGAAGCCGACAGCCTAGCCCATGCCGACCCAGCCGTCAAAGCAGGCCGACTCAGCGTAGAAGTCCATCCCTGGTGGGCAGCCGTTGGCGCTAAACTGTTTTAGCTCTCCTAAAAGGCATTGACCCCGTCCACATTGTTTTTCTGATAAGGTACTCGAAGTCGCTCCAGAAAAGAACCTGGCTTGACGTAAATGGAGAAGAAGTAGGTTCCTCTGGTAGGGCGCCAGCTCATCGACATTTCCCAGCAGTGCAGGTCGCGTACAAAAGTCAAATCGGGATACACCAACCTCTTGTCTTTGAAGTTGTAAGAAATCTGTCCCAAGGTAATGCTCCATTTCGGAGATATTTTCAAGTTGCCCCGAATGGTAATGGAGTGGGATGAAATGGTGGTCGTATCCCGTCCTTCGCGAATGCGGCGGCGATCGATGTTGAACACGTGCTGAATGCTGAAGTTGTCCAATACATCCCACAGGCTCTCTGGTCCCTGTTGGCCGGGCCGCTGGTTGGCGCCTCCACCTCCTGGCTGGCCGCCGGAGCTTCGCCTCCGGCTGCTGCCTCCTCCCGAGCTGTTCAACCCCTTTCCTTCAAATAAACCTCGGATTTGGCTGACCCTGATCGAATTGGTGATCCCGACAGAGGCATTGACAAATCGGAAAAGTCGCTTCTTGGAGTCCAGATAAAAGGTATTAACAGGGCTGGCCCTTCCGTTGGTGTATATGGCATCGTAGGGGCTGTAGGAGGCTCGCATATTGATGATGGTCAGCCCCTTAAACAGGCGGGTTCGACCATTGATGCTGATGTCGCTCCACTTCAAGGAGTCTCGTATGAAATTGTAGTTTCCATTGACGGAAACATTGTCGAATAGTTTGATCTTCTTCTCTGTCGAATCCTTTTTTGACCAAAGTTTTGCTTCAAAGTTGTTGTTGAGGCCATAGGTGATGGCCATAGCCGGCCCGCTTCGCGGCGCTCCCGAATAGGCACTGTTTTGAAAGATACTGTACTCGGTCGTATCCAGTTGACCTGTGCTGTTGTTGGTGAATATAAAGTCTCGCAAATAATCGGCCTCTGTATAATCGGGGGTGTAGCTGAAGCTGACCGTTGGATTGATGGTATGTCGGATGCCTCTGATGGGGCCTCGACTGAACTCTCGCACACCGTATACCCGCGTATTGACAGATACGGCCACTCGGTAGCTGCGCCAGGGCTCGAATCCGCGCAAAAAGAGGGTGCTGTCAATGCCATAGCTGGTCGTATCCAATACGGTCAAGCTTTCGCCGGAGGGGCCTTCGATGGTGGTGGTATCGACGGTTAGTTCATCGAAAAAGCGCCTGCGGATGGTCGTAAAATTCCAGGCTTCTGTATAGCTGGCGTTGGGAGAGACCGTAAAGAATTTGAACAGTCGGAAAGGTGCGCTGGCATCGGCTCTGTGTTGAATTCCTATCTTGGCTTGCTCAAAAGTTTGGGGTTCAAAGAAAGTTGTATCTGTGCCGGTTAGGCGGTTAAGGGCATTCATGTTGTAGGAAACAGCGATCTTTTCGTACCATTTTCCCTTGTTTTGTGGCTTTTTAGCTTTGAAGGGGTTGATGGTTTTCATCCTAAAGTTGACATTGGGCAGCTCGACGGTCATTTGCCGCGACTGTGTGTTTTGAGAATGTCGGGCTGAAATACCTAGATCGAAGGGCTTACCGGGGAATATTTTTCGGAAGTTGACATTCGAGCTGAGGGAGCTTCGCTGTACGTCCTCTGCTGAGTTGAGGTTTCGTTGTTGGTCGTTGTTGGTTTGGAAGTTGATGCTTCCGCCAAAGGTATTGGTCGGGTGAGCGGCCCGGTCTTGATTGTGGCTCCAGTTTACGGAAAAGGAGTTTTGTCGGACCGGTAGGGCCAGACTGTTTTCGGTCCTTCGACTGTTGTAGCGCACCGTTAGATTGCCGCTGTATTTGTAGCGTTTTCGGTAGGGAACGACTCCTTTGAGGCCCCAAGTTCCTCGGGTGTAGATGTCTCCTGTCAGTTGGAGGTTCATATTGTCGCCAAGGGGGAAATACCAGCCCACATCCCGAATGCCGATGCCAAGCTCCTCCGATACGTCGATGTTGTTGCTGAAGATCAGGCCGGTTTGAGCGCCAAAGCCAATGGGGAAGGCACCGAAGGGCAGCCAAATCGGGGTGGGGATGCCACTGATTTCCAGATTGGAAGGCCCAACGACGACCAGTTTATTGGGAATGACCTTTTGTTTTTTACTGCGAATGCCAAAATGCGGATTGGGGTGGTTACAGGTACTAAAGATGGCGTCCTTACTGTAGACGATTTCCTGCTGCTTGCTATCGGCCGTAGCAGTTGTATCGGCTGTAGAAAATTTGGCTTTGCCACTTTGTACAAACATCTCATTGCCAGGACCCATTTGCTGCTTGGTGGACGCTTCGTAAACCACTCCCTTACCCGTTTCGAAGTTGTAGCGCATTTTACCGGCCGTAAAGCTCTGATTGCCATTTTCAAAGTTTGGAGGCTCGCGTTCCGCCTTTGGATTATCTGGTGGAATACCATCGGCTTCGACAACATTGTTCTTTTTGTCAAACACAATGTAGCCTGCATTCATGCTTGTTCCGTCATAAGTAACAGAAGCGTTGCCGTATAGGATGATGCGCTCGTTTGCAATGTCGTATTTCATGGAATCTCGGGCGGAGTAGCTCACCTCGGCATCGAGAGAGTCGGAACTGACATCTATTTTGGAAAGGTCGGTTCGAGGGCCGCTGGGAGCAGTAAATCCTCCTGGAGTGTCAAAGGGAGGCGTTTGACCAAATCCACCTAGGCTGTCGGCAAATAGTGGGAGCGGATTGCCTAGGCTATCGGTTAAAGGTTGGGGAGGGAGGCTGTCGCTTAGGACGCTCAGGCGATTTTCCAGGCTGTCCCCTTGTAAAGTAGGGGGTAGACTATCGATCAATGCACTTGAGGTGTTGCTATCCACAGCATTTTGCAAAGCGGTAGAATCCGTAATCGGAATAGTTTGTGCATTAGCCATACACACGCCCCAGGGAATGATTCCCGAAGAAGGAAAACAAAGAGTCATCCATAGAAGGGCTAAAGTGTAAAGCTTGGTTTTCAATCGATGATTTTACTTTTTTTTGGAAAGCGCTGGAATAATACTAATTTCATAACTTGAACCAAAACGATTAATATAATACCTCCCAAATATCATGAGGCTTTTATTATTTTTCCTAACGTGGATCTGTTTGATTTGGCCTGATAATTTTGAAATATTTAACACATTTAACAATCAGGGCAAATATAGTCAAGAAAATAGGATCGACGAAGCTAGGTATTACTTACGCACGGTTGTGATTGATGCCGGACATGGAGGCCGTGATCCTGGCTGTTCCCACCACAATAAAAATGAGAAGCATATATCCTTGAGCGTTGCGCTGCAATTGGGCAGAATGATCCAGCAGCAATATCCCGAGGTCAAAGTCATTTATACCCGCACAAAAGATGTTTTCGTTCCCTTGCACAAACGCGCCGAAATTGCCAATCGCAACGATGCCGATTTGTTCATCTCCATTCATTGCAACTCCATTGTAAATGCCGACCACATCCATGGTTCGGAGACCTATGTCATGGGATTGCACCGGGCCAAGGACAACTTGGCGGTTGCCAAACGGGAAAATGAGGCCATATTGTACGAAAGTGACTACCGTCAGCATTACCATGGCTTCGACCCCAATTCTGCTGAAGGCCACATTATTCTGAGCATGTTCCAGAATGCCTATTTGGAAAAAAGCATCCGTTTTGCGGAGTTGGTCGAAAAAAACCTCCGCGATCGTACGCACCGCAAAAGTCGTGGCGTCAAACAGGCAGGCTTCCTTGTGTTGAGAGAAACCACCATGCCCAGCGCTCTAATCGAAACTGGCTACCTCAGCAACCTGAGTGACAATAAATATCTGGCCTCCCAATATGGTCAATACAGCGTCGCACAAGCTATTTTTCACGGATTTAGGGAATACAAAGCTGAGATCGAAAACCAAGGCTCCCTCACCTCATCAGGCGTCCCAAGGGCCGTAAAGGAAGAATTACCTTCTCCAGGCATTGTTCACACCATCCCCGGCCGCCAAACCAAAGCCCAAACCGCCAAGGGCTTATCGGCTGATTTTGTCCCCGCCCGCCCCACACCCCAATCCTTCAGCCCCCTCCTCCTAAAATCCAAAAATAAAACATCCCAAAACCACCAAACCACCAAATCCCAAAACCACCCCATCACCAAATCATCCAATCTCAAAACCACCAAATCCCAAAACCACCCCATCACCAAATCACCCAATCCCCAAACCACCCGATCCCCAAACCACCAAATCTCCTACAAAGTCCAACTAGCCGTATCGGCTGATCACATTCCCCCTACCTCTAAGTACTGGAAAAATGCCAATTACACCATTGAGGTCAAAAAGCAGCATAATCTGTTCAAGTACATGGCTGTAGGTTTTAAGGACTATGCCGAGGCGGCCAAGGCCAAGCAGGATTTGCGCCAAAATGGCTTCTCGGAGGCATTCGTGGTGGCCTTCAAAGGAGGAGAACGCATTCCGGTGAGCCGCGCCCGAGGGATGGAATAAGAAGAAGTGGTTTTACTTATTTCTATTAAAACTCTTGCTGGATTTAGACGTTTTACAACGAAAAATTACCTTTGCAGGGATTTTTGGGATGCTTAGGCTCCCAATTCTTTGCAGCATAGGTTTTGGTACACCAAACTCTGAAGAATGTCTAATGAAACTAAGATTGGCTTATTTGCCGTCATCGTTATTGCAATTTTTATCTGGGGATACAAATTTCTCAAGGGGCAGAACGTATTCACAACTTCCCGGCTTTTTTATGTTGAGTATCAGCAGGTCAACCAATTGGCGGCCTCTGCACCGGTCTTTATCAATGGCTTTCAGGTAGGGGTGGTCAGCTCGATGTACCTTAAGCCAGAAGATATGAAAACGATTATTGTCGTGATGAATATCGACCGGGGGGTTGCCATTCCAAAGGATACCAAAGCCGAAATTATGTCGACTGGTTTTGTCAGTGGACCGGCCATTTCTTTGAACTTCACTAAGGTATGCAGTGGCGATAATTGTGCGGAAAGTGGCGACTATTTGCAGGGTGTAACCAGGGGAACCCTGGAATCTCTGGTTGGGCAGGACGAATTGGATGTCTACCTAGCCAAGCTTGGTGAAGGACTGAGTAGCGCGATGGATGTGCTAAACAAGAAGATTTCCGATCCGAGTCCCGACAACGAAATAGGGAAGACCCTGCGCGATTTGCAAGCCAGTGTCAACAACCTCCGCCTGACCAGCGAGCGGCTCAACCGCCTGATGAACAGCTCTGCGGGGGATATTAATGGCATCCTCAAGAATATGAAATCGGTCACTGGGACCCTGGATTCCAGCAACCAACAGATCAAAAGCATCATCGACAATGCTGCCACCATCTCTGGCCAATTGGCCGATGCCGACATTGGAGCCACCATCGATACGGCCAACCTGACTTTGAGCGAGGCAAAACTCGCCATTGCAGAATTGACCAACACCCTGGAATCTGCCAAGGCGATGCTCGAAAATACCAACTCACTGGTGGCGAAAATCAACAATGGGGAAGGAACGATTGGTAAGTTGTTTACAGATGAAACCCTATACAACAAGCTTTCCGAAACCAGCGAACGAGTTGATTCTTTCCTCACCGACCTGGAAGATCATCCTTACCGTTACATCCCTTTGAAAAGTCGTCGAAAAGTCAAGCGTTATGACCGAAAAGACGCCCGGGCAAAATCGTCCAACTAAGGCGATTCGCAAGCAATACGAGGAGTTGGGTGTCGACAAATTTTATCGTCGGCACGGAGCGGCTTATGAAAATCCACATTTTCCCTACATCCGCCAGCTGCTCCTACAAAACAAAGAGCGGATCGATTTCAGTCGCATCCTGGATTTTTGCTGTGGTGGTGGGGAAGTCAGCCGGGTAGCCTTGGAATTGGGGGCCGAGCAATTGACGGCCAGCGACCCTTTTACGGCTGCTGCCTTCCGAAAGCACATCGGTCAGCCATGTCTAAAATGGTCTTTTGAGGATGTTATCAGAGGTAAAATGGAAGGGGCCTTTAGTGCGATTATCTGCAGCTTTGCCATGCACCTTTGTGAGCCCAAGCAACTCTATCCACTAACCCATGCCCTTCTGGCCCATAGCCCGCTGCTGGTCATCATCACACCCCACAAACGCCCTCCACTGGAAGACTTGGATGGCATTGCGTTGGCTTTTGAAGATTTTGTGCTAACGGCCGAAAAAGGAAAAAAGGTACGTTTAAAAGCCTATTGTTTGGAGCCTAGAGGCTAGTGGTCGATTCCATATGGTGGTGAGAAACCATCGCGTAAGTTCCTAAAACTTCAAAAAGGTATGAAAAGTAAATCAATCTCCTCCTCCATTCTCATTGCTTTGTCCCTCTTTGTTTGCGCAACAGTTGGGCTTGGTCAGGAATGGGAGTCTCAAATCATTCCCAATGAGCTGACGGCCATTACGGTATTTCTGAACAATGCTGAAATTCAAAGAACGGCCAGGGTAAACCTCCCAAGCGGGAAGTCAGAAATCATCTTCGAAAATATTTCTTCCAGAATCATCACCAAGGGCATAAAGGTCAATGCATCGAACGATGTGAAAGTCTATGCTGTAACAATCGAAAATGGTAAGGATTCCTACAAAGAGCGCCAGGAATACAAAGCCGTTGTAGACTCTATGAGGGTCCTGAAAGAGCAGAAAGCATCCATCCGCTACAGCCTGGAAGTCTTTCAAAAACAGCAGCTTTTTTTGGAGTCGAATATGAAAATCAACAGCAGCTCTTCCGTTTCTTTTTCGGATATCGATGAGGCCGAAAAGTACTTCATGGAAAAAATATCGCGCATTCAAACTGAAATAAGTGCCGCCAAAAGGCAGCTGGAAGAGATAAACGATCAAGAAGCACAGGTATTGAAAATGGCAGAAACAGTGGAAAAGCAACTGTTGAAGTCCAATGCCAAATTGAAGATCACCTTGGAAAGTAAAATGGCTACCCGACAAGATTTACAGGTGTACTTCGGATTATTTGATGGCACCAACATTTTTCCACCACATTCGCAAAGGGCGAGTCCAGCGAATAGGTGTCTGGTACGGCGTGGTTTTCTGGTGTGTTT
>JBCCSZ010000061.1:0-28836 GCA_039199225.1 Bacteroidota bacterium | reverse complement strand
AGCTATAACTTGTTTTTGATAAGACTCAAAGTCAAAATCTGAGGGAAGCTCTTGCGAACCTTCTTGCTTTTGGTTGTTTTCTTCTGGTGTCATGATCCTAAGTTAAGGTTTTTGAATGACACACTTTTTTGTACACTCTCAACTTGCTCATTTGGAGATGGAGTAGCCGCGGGTGCTTCTCTTTGCGCTGCCGCCTCCAGTGAATCATCCGCACCGCCCAGCATGCTCGATAGCTAAAAACAGTAAAAGATTTGTTGAAAGCAGTGGATACTACCTTTGGGGTTACTTAATGATCTTTCTCTTAGCAGCACTAACAAATACAGTATTGCCAATTTCATCGTATCCCTCAAAAAGAGCTGCGCCAATTTGCTTGATGGCCTCACCTCTGAAGCCTAGAATGCTCAAGTCTGCGTCACCAGATTTTTCTTTTATGATGGTACGCGTATCAATACCCGCCTTTTGAGGAATCACTTGAATATTTTGTGAGGAGATGGGTAGTTGTCCTTGTTCGATCAAGCTGAACAGTTGCTCCCGTTCTTCCTGGCAGGTAGCCTCTGGATAGATGGCAAATATTTTAATGAACCCCCTATTCCATTCTTTATGTCCCAATATGATATAGGCCAATAAAATCATCAAGTTGGCATTGTCATAATCACTGGCAGTAATCCAGACGTGGATGGATTTTTTGAAGCCATACCCTCGCTCACTACCTCCCACGATCACTACATCGAAATCGACAGAAGTCATCAATTTATAGTTGTCGATGATGTTGGTAAGATTATCCGGTTTTGATTTCGAATACTCAAACATCAATAGATTATTATCTGTACCCGAAATCCCAGGAAGTTGAATAACTTGAGCAATGGCTGAGGTGTAAGAAGGACTTATCAAGGTATCGACATAGATATTGCTGTTGCTGTTCTCTGCCATCTTAATTAGACGGTCTTTGGCCTGGTGTGCTTCCCGATTGGTCGACCTGGATAAATAGCCAGTGATCTTGTGGATGTAGGTACCAAAACCATAGGTCTGTGAAATCCACCTCAGCAAATCGAATGCGGCAAAACGCTTAAAGGAGCTCTCCGAAATACAAACAACAGAAGGTCGCCAACTCCTGTTTTGCTCTTTATTGGCCTTTTGCAGAAATACCTGCAGGCGGCGGCTTAATTGAAAAATCACCCCTTGAAAAATCACCGCTAAGTTCTTTTTATCGCTATTGTAACGGCTGACCAGTATGTAAAAGATGACCATCAACAAGAGCGCTAACAAGGCATAGGCGGCATTCATAAACAGCATCAATCCCAAGCAAGCCAAAGCCCCAAAGAGCGAAACATACCATCGCGATTTGAAAGTCGGTCGATAAGCTGGGTCTGCAGAAAAGTGTTGTAGAAAAGAAATCAAACAAAGCGAGCCATAGGTCACCATAAAAAACATCGAAATAATCTCAGCCACTACGTCCAATCCACCCATCATAACAAAAACGAACGCAATCCCAATCGTAATTAAGGTAGCATTCCTAGGCTCATCGCTGGGGCCTTTTCCCTTCGACAACCACTGGTTGAAACCCGTGGAAGGTAGGATTCGATCTTTAGCAATGGCTTGTAAAGTACGAGGAGCAACCATAATGGAGCCCAGAGCCGACGAAATGGTCGCGGCAGCCAATCCAACTGGAATGATCCACCAGCCTTGCCAGGCAATATCTGCCATAATGAGCCTACTGGTATCTGCCAATGATTCCGGACTGGCGGAGGTCGACAGCTTGTAAGCAATTAAAAAGTAAATAAACATGCCCCCCAGTGTACCTGCCAATGTTCCAAGTGGGATGGAACGGCTGGGATTTCTCAAATCACCCGAAAGCCCTACGCCAGCTGTCATACCCGTAAAAGCCGGAAAGATGATGGCAAAAACAGCAAAAAAGCCAATGGGAAGATTGGATTTCTCCGATGGCGCTGGCGCTTTTTCTGCTGCTGGCTTGATGACGGCTGGTGCATTCAACAGGCTGTCTGAAAAGCCATTGTAAATCGAGCTGCTATCTGGTGCATCTATCTGAGCCACCTCCTGCTGCGTGTCACCAACCTTGGCAAAAAAATCCAACTGGTGGGTACGCCCATATTCGGTACTTCCCGCAAAAAAAGCCACAAGCGACAAGCCGAGGGTTACCACCACCACATACAATGCCTTGACCCCCAGGTCGGCCCCCTTGTACAATACCAAAGCCATCAACAACAACAGCGCAGGTACACTGACGCTCTGCTTTTGCTGCAACAGCCAGCCCAAGGTAGGATGAAACTGATAATTGCTGTTCAAATAGTCGAACAGTGGATTAAAGGCTTCGGCAAAAGCAATGATGTAAAAGGCTACACTAATGGCCTGTGAAACATAGAGTGCTATGCCAATAGAAGAGCCGATGACCAAGCCAAATGATCTGGATATGATGTAATATTCTCCACCACCTTCTACCTTCTGATTGGTCGCCAATTCGGCAATGGCCATCGCCGTAGGAATCGTCACAGCATGACCCACCAAAATGATGGCGATGGTTCCGAGCAATCCGACGTTACCGACGGCAAAACCAAAGCGTAGGAACATGACGGCGCCCAAGATGGTAGAAATGGCAGTAAAAAAAACCGGGGCTGTCCCAAATTTCTGAATACTAGATTTGCTGCTCATGTTTGTTTGATACCTCAGAGTCCCAAATTAAAACTACAAGGTAGGAATTTTTTAAAGCCGATGGGCGTTTCAGCTTCATATCCTTTAGGAGGTACGAGACAGGCGCAAAGACTGCAACCAAAGGTCCCCTCTTTCGTAATGGAAAGGATAAAAATTCTATTATTTTTGCACGAAATTTTTGATTCACCAAAAATACAATCAAACATGTACCGGACACACAATTGTGGAGAGCTCAGATTGAGCCACGTAGGCGAGGAAGTAACACTTAGCGGATGGCTGCAAAAAAGCAGAGACCTAGGCGGAATGACCTTCATCGACCTGCGCGACAGATATGGTATCACTCAGCTGGTGTTCAACATGGATGACAATGCAGACCTCTGTGAGGAAGCCCGAAAGCTGGGGCGGGAGTTTGTACTGCGCATCAACGGTATCGTTCGTGAACGTAGCAACAAAAACCTCAATCGCCCAACCGGGGAAATTGAAATTGAGGTAAAAAAGCTGGAAGTACTCAACCCTTCGAAGCTACCACCTTTTATGATAGAGGATGAAACTGATGGTGGCGACGACCTGCGGATGAAATACCGTTACCTCGACATTCGCCGCAATCCAGTTAAAGAAAACCTGATATTCCGTTCAAAACTGGCAACGGAAACTCGTAAATACCTGACAGATCAGCAATTCGTAGAGGTTGAAACACCTGTCTTGATCAAAAGTACGCCCGAGGGCGCGCGCGACTTTGTGGTTCCCAGTCGGATGAACCGCGGGCAATTCTACGCCCTTCCTCAGTCGCCCCAGACCTTTAAGCAGATTCTGATGGTAGCGGGCATGGACCGCTATTTCCAAATTGTCAAGTGTTTTAGAGATGAGGACTTACGGGCCGACCGCCAGCCGGAATTCACCCAGATTGACTGCGAGATGGCTTTCGTCACTCAGGAGGATGTACTCAATACGTTCGAAGGTTTGACCCGCTATCTGTTTAAAGTGACCAAGGGGATTGAACTGCCTCCTTTCCCGCGAATGGCGTATGATGAAGCCATGCGTCGCTACGGTTCGGACAAACCGGACCTGCGCTTTGGGATGGAATTCGAAGAGCTCAACGAGCTGAGCAAGGGTAAGGGATTTCCGGTATTCGATAATGCCGAGCTGGTCGTTGGTATCTGTGCCGAAGGTCAGGCAAATGCCTTTTCTAATAAAGACATCAAGAAACTGACAGAGTGGATGCAGCGCCCACAGATCGGTGCAAAGGGGTTGGTCTATGTCAAAGTAAATGCAGATGGCACTTTCAAATCTTCTGTTGGTAAGTTTTATTCGGACGAAGACCTGAAGGCTTGGGCTGAAAAATTTAATGCTAAGGAAGGCGACCTTTTGCTGATTCTCTCGGGAGAGGCTGAAAAAACGCGCAAGCAGCTCAACGAGTTGCGCTTGGAAATGGGGCGTCGGATGAACCTCATCAAGGAAGGAGATTTCAAGCCACTTTGGGTATTGGATTTTCCGTTGCTCGAATGGGACGAAGAAACTGCGCGCTTCCATGCCATGCACCACCCTTTTACATCGCCCAAAAAAGAAGATGTCGGTCGTATGTTGGATGGCGACCATGAGACCATGAAAAGTCTCCGGGCAGATGCCTATGACTTGGTCATCAACGGATCGGAAATTGGAGGAGGCTCCATTCGGATCCACGATCGCGAGTTGCAATCCAAGAACTTTGACCTGTTGGGCTTCACCAAGGAAGAAGCGGAAGCTCAATTTGGCTTTTTGTTGGGTGCCTTTGAATACGGTGCGCCACCCCATGGAGGCATCGCCTTCGGCTTCGACCGCCTCTGTTCGATTATGAATGGACAATCATCCATCCGCGATTTCATCGCTTTCCCGAAAAACAACCAAGGTCGCGATATGATGATCGATGCACCTTCGGCCATTCACCAGGAACAGTTTGATGAATTGGGGATCGAACTGACCAAGGAATTGGCAGAATAGGTTTTGGCCATGGCCACAATGCAGAAAGTCGGCAGCTTACTTAAAGCTGCCGACTTTCTTTTATCCACTTAATCCAAGTATATTTTATCAGAATCCTCTGCTCTTCTTTTTCACTGCGACGTTCTTCTTCTGATTTTTATCTTCTTCGCGTTTCAAAAAGAGTGTTTCCAACTCATTGCCCACCTTGAAGACAGCGCTGTAGAAACCAGGTGCTTCAAATTCGAGGTTGACAACCATTGTGTTGAGGCCATAATTCAAAGGCTGGCGATCTTCTTGGATGATGTCACCCATTGCATTGTTGAGCAAAAACCGCATCTCTCCTTCCTTAATGGATTCCAACGTAATCTCAAAAAGGCCGTTCTCCAAGGCTTCCTTGTGGGTGACCATGAAGTAGTGTACGGTTGTTTTCGACAAGGTGACAAATTCCGAAAGATTCGAACTACCGTCCAGGTCGACCTGACGCAACCGATAGTAAGCTTTTTCCAGCCCCAGTTCGAGGTCAGTGAAGCTGTAACTTTGGCCCTGGTCGCTGTTTCCAGCAGCTTCGACCGTTCCAATGTCGGTAAACTTCGTGCCGTCAAATGATCTTTCGATGACGAAGGACTGCGAGTTCTGTTCTTGCGCCGTACTCCATTTGAGTTTGAAGCCTACGGAATACTCTTCCCCAGTAATGGGTTCATCGTAGATGATGCTTGCCTGGAGGCTTTGCCAGCTTATGCCAAACAGCATCAAACAAAGGAGGATAAAAGTAGCTTTGCCGGGTGTTCTTCTCATATAATTAATGATTTAGTTTGATAACACCATACAACATCTTCTTTAATGACTGGATAATAAAGTAGGCCAAGCCACATTTCGTGACATAATTACGGTTGACATTTTAAAAACATCCACCATATCATAAGAGGAAAGCATAGAAATGTAAAAGAGGCGGGATGGACTTTTGGTAGGAGAAATAAGACATTCTGGGTCCTTTCAACCGGCCTTTCTTGCAATGTGGTACTCAAAAAGCCGGTTGAAAGTGACAAATTAAGGCTGCAATTCTTTCTTTTTCACATATTTATCCAACCAATTGGTCATTTCCCAAAGCATATGCATAACGGATTCTCTGGCGCGATAACCGTGACTTTCGTGTGGCAGCATCACCAAACGCACGGTCGCACCATGTCCCTTCATTGCCGCATAGAAGCGCTCGCTTTGCATCGGATAGGTGCCTGAGTTGTTGTCGGCCTCACCATGAATGAGCAGCAGAGGTTCTTTGATCTTATCGGCATGCATGAATGGTGACATTTTGAAGTAAGTTTCTGAAGCCTCCCAGAAGGTGCGTTCTTCTGATTGAAAGCCGAAGGGGGTCAATGTCCGGTTGTAAGCGCCACTGCGAGCGATACCAGCAGCGAATATGTCGGTATGTGCCATGAGGTTGGCCGTCATAAAAGCCCCGTAGGAATGGCCGCCTACTCCGAGGCGTTTGGTGTCGGCGATGCCCATTTCGTCCAGTTTTCGAACGGCCGCCTCTGCCCCCGAGCGCAATTGCTCGATGAAAGTCTCATTGGGTTCTTCCTCTCCTTCGCCAATGATGGGCATGCTGAAATCGTCCAAAACGGCGAATCCCTGGGTGACCCAAAGCAGTGGAGACCACCAGCCAATTCGTGGAAATTCGTAGGGAGAATCTGTCACCTGCCCTGCAGCATCAGCACTTTTGAACTCGCGTGGGTAGGCCCACATGAACACCGGCAAGCGTCCGTCGCGCTCTTTATCATAGCCGGGAGGGAGGTAGAGTGTCCCTGTCAGCTCGACGCCATCGTCCCTTTTGTAGCGAATCAGCTCTTTCTTTATGTCTTTCAAAGATTCGTAGGGATTCTTGAATTGCGTGACTTGTTCCAGCTTGTCGGTTTTCAACTGGCGCAAAAAGTAGTTGGGTGGATCTTCTCTGGATTCGCGCCGAGTGAGAATCAAGCCTTTGTCTTTGTCTATAATCGAAAGTGGATACTCGTAATAAGGTGCTTTGGAGCGCCAAAGGCGGGTAGATTGCTTGGTGGTCAGATCGTACTGATCGACAAAAGGCCGATTGCCCTCTGGCGAAGCACCCTGTCCGGCCATATATAGCTTTTGACCGCTCTTATCCGTCATCAAAACAAAGCGGCCATACTCGTTGACGTGGGTTTCGAAGGAGCCGGGGTCGTTGTATCGATCTTCCCATGAGCGATCAAAAAGGGTGGTTTTGCCCTTTTCCGGATGATCGGGTTGCCAGTGGCTGGTAATTTGTTGGCGGTTGGTCCACCACCACTCGTTGGCCATGGCCAATTTGCCATTTCCCCAGATGATGCCACCGAAACGCAGGCGAAAAGAAATCCCCTTTTCTGCTTGACCATCGAAGGGAGCTGCCAAGCTGTACAGCTGATCTCTGATGGCTGCTTCTTTCTTGGGATCGCCTTCGTCTTGAGCCTCTACCCAGTAAAGACTAGCGGGTGCATCGGCGCGCCAGCTGAAATTGCGAGGCCCGGTACGAACGGCTCCAAAGCCCTTTGGGATGTTTTCTGCTATGGGAATGTCTGCGATTTTACTGACCAGTTGCCCTTCCCGATCGTACACTTCTACTCGGTATGGAAAGCGACTTTGTGGAACGATATAGGAGAAAGGCCGGTGAATGGTGTTGACCATGACGTACTGGCCATTGGGCGAGGGACTGAAATCCTTGACGATGCCGGCAGGTCCGAAGGGCTTGGATTGTCCGGTTTCGACATTTACAACTACGAGTTGAGAATAGGTATAATATTCAAAGAGTGATTCGTCAAAGGGGTTTTTCAGCAGATCCTGGTAGGTACGCACCGGGGCCGATTTGCCAATATTCTGTTGTATGGTCGGTCCGCTTGGGATGCTGGGCTGTTCCGGGCTTGAGCCCCTGTCGGCTAATACAGACTTATAAATGATCGTTTTGCTATCTGATATCCATCGGAAGGGCAATCCGGATATGGCGTCATTGACGACAGCTTCGCTGAGGCGTTTGGCGCTCAGTGTCTCTGCATCGGTCACCCAAAGTTCTAGGCCATTGTGTTTGGTGATGGTGAATCCGATCTTGGAGCCATCTGGCGACCAGCGTACATTTTCGATCTTCAGCTTTTTGGGCATCCCGCTGATGGGCTTTGCCTCTCCGCCGTCGAGTTGGCGCAGTTTCATGCCATTGTAGTAAAAAGCACGGCTGGAGCCATTTTTTCGGGGGTTGATTCGTATACCTGCCAGCCGCAATTCTTCTTGCGCTACTTCTTCGATGGCGGGTAGATTGGGTCGGTCGAGTAACAGCATCCATTTGTTGGAGGGACTGAGGCTGGCTGCTGGTGTTGGTGGAGCATCTATCAGATCACTAATGGCTTTTGGGGGCATCTGATAACCTGGATTCTCTTGTGCTTGTATAAATTTTGTCATATTCAGTAATACTAATAGGGTAAAAATCGGCAGCCGTATTATTTGGCCTCGGACAGCTATTTTTTTCATAGGAATACGGATTCAATAAACAAATGAACAATCAGGCCCTACGAAGATAGGTATTTTTAGATTATACCATTCCATATTGATCTTTTTGATTTTAAGTACTATGGACGAATTTAATATCGCGCTATTGGCGCTGATAACAATAAGATACCCCGTTTCCCTCTGAATTTCGATGAATACAGTCTACAATTGGATGGAAGGCTGTGTGACAAATGCACAAAACTATGAATACATTGTTTTAACTTTGTACTGAGAAGAGCCGTAATGAGCTTGGTAACAATTGCGTTTTTCAACTTTAAAGTATTAGATTTCGGTTTGTGAAACAATTGATTCCATATTTCATTCAGAATCAGCTACAGCAAGGTAAGCAGAAAGGTACGTTGAGTGCCTATACGATGTTTATCGACCTGTCGGGTTTTACGCCGCTGACGGAGACCCTCATGCGACAAGGAACGGAGGGGGCCGAGCAGCTTTCGATCAGTCTGAATAACATTTTTGCGCCGATGGTTCGCCTGGTATACAGCAAAAATGGCTTCATACCCTACTTTGCCGGCGATGCTTTCACAGCTGTTTTCGAAGACCCCGAATCGTCTACCAGCCCTGAATCTTTGTTGGAAACGGCCAACCAATTACGGGATTTGTTTACCAAAGAAGGACTCAAGAAAACCCGATTTGGAGATTTCCAGATAGGCATCAAGATTGGATTGTCCTACGGAGATGTTCACTGGGGAATTGTCGGAGAAGAGCAGAAAGCTTTCTACTTCCGAGGGCCAGCCATTGACTCTTGCGCCGAGAGTGAACACCATGCTCAAGATCAGGATATCATCATGGACGATGCCCTACTGGGGCGATTCAAGGAGCGTCCGAGCGTTGTGGAAACGAGCAGCGATGGCTATTATCGACTGACGGAGAGTATCGACACAGAGTACAGGGAGGTGCCAGACCTTGAATTGCCGGTACTCAAAAGGGATACTTTGACCAAGTTTTTGCCGACTTCCGTGCTGCGGATGAATGCCTCGGGGGAGTTTCGCAATGTCATTTCTATATTCATTTCCTTCAAAGGAGTAAGCGACCATCATCTGTTCAACAGCTTTGCCACAACCGTATTGGAGCATATGAGCAGCTTTCAGGGCTATTTCAAGGAGGTGGATTTTGGTGATAAGGGCGGTGTGATGGTCGGATTTTTTGGAGCGCCAGTGACTTTTGAGAACAACGAAGAGCGTGCCCTGGAATTCATGTCTTCCATTCAGGAGGATTTGCAAGACTTTCAAAAGGAAAGTTCATTGGAATTTCGAGCGGGCATCACCTCGGGATTGGCCTACACGGGCATTGTCGGAGGAGATGAACGCTGCCAATATGCGGTTGTTGGAAATTTTGTCAACCTTGCTGCGCGGCTGATGATGTTTGCCGATTGGGGAGAGATACTGGTCAACCAGGAAGTTCGTCAACGCTGTCGGACTTTTCGTTTTCAACACAAGGGCGACATCCGTTACAAAGGCATAGAGGGCGATATTCCCACTTATCGCTTGGAAGGGCGCAACATAGAGAAGACGGTTTCCTATAGTGATCGAATGATCGGTCGCCAGGAAGAGCTGAAGGAGTTGACCCGCTTTGGGAAGGCCATTTTTGAGCAAGAGTTTGCAGGATTGGCCTATGTTTTTGGTGAGGCAGGCATCGGTAAAAGTCGATTGTCTTTTGAACTGCGCCAAAGAATTCTCAAACTTGGTAGCGTGGATTGGGCCATTTGCCAATCCGACCAAATCCTACAAAAGCCTTTCAATCCTTTCATTTACTACCTCCGAAACTTCTTTGGTCAGTCACCAGATAAATCTCCACAGAAGAATCTCGATCAGTTTGAAGACCGTTTCCAATGGTTTCTCAAAGATTGTAAATCATTCGAAGACTTTGGGCGTGGCGATATTTACAAAGAATTGGTCAGAACCAAATCCATTTTAGCTGCCCTGCTGGGTTTGCACTACGAAGATTCTCTTTGGGAACAGCTCGACGCCAAGGGCCGTTATCAAAATACTTTGCAAGCCTTGGACAGCTTTTTCAAAGCCAAGGCATTGTTGCAACCCTTGGTGATGGAACTGGAAGATGGCCACTGGTTTGACAACAACTCCAAGGAATTCTTACTCAACTTCATCAAGCAAATATCTGCTTTCCCCATCTTTATCCTGGTCACCTCCCGTTACAATGACGATGGTACAAAGCCTTATCTAATAGATGAGGAACAACTGTATAAGAACCAAGTGCCAAAGATGGAGGTCGACCTGAATATCCTGTCTCAGACGAAGCTGGAATCTTTCGCAGAAGAAAGGCTCAAAGGTCCCATCAACCAGGAATTTAGTGATCTACTAGCCAGAATTACCAATGGAAATCCGTTCTACCTCGAACAAATTCTGGAATACCTCCGAGAGAGTAAGTTGCTCAAGATTCGAGAAGGGGAATGGTATATCAAAGACAAGAATGTCAAATTATCCAGCTCGATCAGCGCACTTTTGATGGCTCGCATCGATCGCTTGTCTACACTTGTCAAGGAAACAGTCAAAACGGCGGCTGTGATCGGTCGTGAGTTTGAAATTCCGGTCCTCAATGAAGTGATGAAGGAACACGAGGAGATGGTCCGCCGCAACGGCAACGCCCAGGCAGTTCTCAAAGAACAAATTAATACCGCCGAACAAGGGCAGATTTGGCAGTCGATGAACGAATTGCGATACATGTTCCGCCACTCCCTATTGCGAGAGGCTGTTTACGACATGCAACTGCACACGCGCCTACGGCGCTTACACCACCTGATTGCCAAAGCCATCGAAGACCTCTATGCCGATAACCTGGAAGAGCGATTCGTAGACCTGGCTTTCCACTTCGAACTGGCCAACGTTACTGACAAAACAAATCACTACCTCGCAAAGGCTGCCGACCATGCCCGGCGGAACTTCCAAAATCAGCAAGCCGTAGATTTTTACGATCGGCTGTTAAAAAACCTGGACGACAAAGAGAATAAAGAACTGGAAATTCAAACCCACCTGAAAAAAGGCCGCGTATTGGAACTGATCGGCCGTTGGGATGAATGCCAGGATACCTATGCACAAGCCCTCATATTGGCCCACCAATTGGATGATCGCCTGCTGCTCGGACGCACCAACAACAGCCTGGGCAACCTATTGACCCTCAAAGGAGAATACGAGCAGGCTTTGCCCTATCTCAATAAAGCATCTGAATATTTCAAAGCCATTGATGACCACAGAGGTATATCAAAGTTCAATGGTATGATGGGGAGTTGGCATTTCCGACAAGGGGGCTACGAGGAGGCCAAAAAGTACTTCACGGAAAGCATCAGACTGTTTCGCATCCTGCCCTACCGGTCAGCCAATGCACAAATCGTCGCGACCCTCGGGCTGACGCATATGAACCAAGGTAATTACGATGAAGGCATAAAAGTGTTGACAGATGAACTGGGCATTTGCAGCGAAGCCAACGACCAGCAAGCACTCGCTACCCTCAATACCAACCTAGGGATCATCTACTTTGAAAAGGGCGACTACGATGCGGCCTTGGAGTGCTATCAAAAGGGCTTGGAATTGAGCGAGGAGCTGGGTAACCTACAGTTGACAGCCATTGCCATTGGTTGTATTGGCAGTGTGTACCAGCGAAAGGGGGATTACGAACAGGCCATGCAGCACTTTATTCGCGATCTTGAATTGTGCGAAAAAATTGGCGACAAGCAAGGGACTGCTATCACCATCGGACTAATTGGGGAGCTGCGAAGCGTCGAAGGAGAATTTGAGGTAGCCGTCCACTACCTGCAACGCAATCTGGAGCTTTGCGAAGAATTGGGATACCAAAAAGGCATCGCCAAATCGCTCAACACCCTCGGAGATATTTATACCTATACTGGCGACTACAAAAAAGCCGTTCGTTACTACGACGATGCCATCGACATATCGAGAAAGATCGACAATCGACTGGTGCTGGGCTACAGCTTAGTAGAAAAGAGTACAGCCTTAATTCTGGACGGAAGGCCGGAGGCAGTTGAAGACATTCACCTTGAAGCTCTTGGAATCGCCGAAGCGCTTGGTAATCCCGACCTTTTATTCGAAGCCCAACTCTTGGCTGCCAAAATTTATTACTTAAGCGGTCAGGAAAAGGCCGCTGTTGATCAATTGAAACAACTATTGGAAAACGTTCGTAATCCAAAGGAGAGTGCGGACGTTCACTATACCCTTCACTCTTTTGGAGAAGGAGAAGAACACCGGAAAAAGGCTTTGTCGATTTATGAAGATTTGTACAGTCGGGAAGCACAGCATATCTTTAGAGATAGGATTGCCGAATTATCTGCATGATTTGCAAGCTAAACTCGAATATTTGTTGCGAAATGTAAAGCTGCCCACCGGCAGTGTTGCAAGCCATTAGCGTAAATAAGATGAAAATGATTTATAGCAGTTTGTTCTTCCTGCTCATCAGTTGTTTTTTTTCTTCCTGTGGAGAACCAACTTCCCAGTCTACAGAGATTTCTTCCGCCAACAATACATACAATTATCCACCGGCCTTTCGCTATTTAGATGCTTTTCTGCTGGATAGTACCTATCAGTTTCCCTACAATTTGAAGGAGCCTAACAAAACGGTGAGCCTGGCCGATCACCTCATTGAAATTTCGGGCCTGAGTTTGTACAAAGAGCCGGCGCGGTTGTGTGCAGTACAAGATGAGAACGGCATCATCTTTTTAGTGAATAAGGAAGACGGCACGATCGATTCTAAAATCAATTTTTGGAAGACTGGCGATTACGAAGGGGTAGAAATGGTGGGTGAGGACGCTTTCGTTGTCAAGAGTTCCGGAACTATTTACGCGGTCAGAAAAGTGGGAACACCTCAGCAAAAAGTGGAGAAGTACAACACCTTTCTCGGAAAAGAAAATGATGTAGAAGGACTGTGCTACGACGCGGAAAAAAATCGCTTGTTACTAGCCTGCAAAGGTCGTCCTGCGACGGGTAAATCCTTGGAATCTTTTCGCTTTCGCAAATGTATTTACGGCTTCAGCCTCGACAGTCTTGTTTTGGACAGCCTACCTGCCTATGAAATCGACCTAAAGCAAATTCAGCATTATCTGACCACTCACCCGATGGCCCGCGAACTCAATAAGCTGATTGAGTTTTTCACGCCAGAAAAAGAAAACCTCACCTTTAATCCATCGGCCATTGCCATTCATCCTAAAAGCGGAAACCTCTACCTCACCTCATCAGTGGGTAAAGTGATGATTGTTCTCAATCCGGAAGGTCGCATTTTATACATGGAAAAAATGAAAAAGAAACTCTATCCGCAACCAGAGGGCCTGACCTTCGATCCGGACGGCACCCTTTACATTTCCAACGAGGGCAAAACGGGTAAAGCCAAAATACACCGGATCGATCCCAAGAAATAAAGACTTGCGTCCGCTCCACATAAGGTCAACCGACATAAAATGCTGTTTCTCAAAAAAGGAAGGAGGTGAAACACCTTGTTTTGAATGCCCGTATTACTACCTTTGCGGGACGAAACCGCATCTATAATAAAACCAAAAGATACGCGATGAATAAGAAATTTTTGAAAGAGCTGGGCCTGCTTCCTGTCAACAAAGGAACAAGTACCGGGCAGAAACATTTCGGTAGTTCCAAAACGTTGATTGAATCCTATTCGCCAGTGGATGGTGCATTGATCGGCAAAGTTAGTACGACCACAAGACGCGAGTACGACAAGGTGATTGCGACGGCACAAAAAGCTTTCGCGACTTGGCGCAATATCCCCGCACCCAAGCGAGGCGAGATCGTTCGTCAATATGGAAATGCCCTGCGCAAATATAAAGACCCTCTGGGGCGCCTGGTTTCTTATGAAATGGGCAAGAGTCTGCAAGAAGGTTATGGAGAAGTGCAAGAGATGATTGATATATGTGATTTTGCCGTCGGGCTGTCTCGTCAGTTGTACGGTTTGAGCATGCATTCAGAGCGCCCTGGCCACCGCATGTACGAGCAGTGGCATCCAATCGGGATTGTCGGAATCATCAGTGCCTTCAACTTTCCGGTGGCAGTCTGGTCCTGGAATGCCATGATCGCGCTGGTTTGTGGAGATGTATGTGTATGGAAGCCATCTGAGAAAACGCCGCTCTGCGGAATCGCTTGTCAGAATATTCTCAAGGACGTCCTCAAAGCCAATAAGGTACCAGAGGGTGTTTGCTGCCTCATCAATGGCAACTATGAAGTGGGTGAATATATGACCAAAGATAGAAGGGTGCCATTGGTGTCTGCTACGGGTAGCACTCGTATGGGACGCATCGTCGGTGCGACCGTTGCCGAGAGATTGGGACGCAGTTTGCTTGAGTTGGGTGGCAACAATGCCATCATTGTTACGCCGGAGGCCGACATGAAGTTGGTATTGACCGGAACAGTATTTGGCGCCGTTGGTACGGCTGGCCAACGTTGCACAACGACCCGTCGATTGATCGTTCACGAAAGCATCTACAATGATGTGAAGAAGGGATTGGTCAAAGCCTACAAGCAACTGAAAATTGGCAATCCGTTGAGTGCTAAAAACCATGTCGGCCCACTGATCGATACCGATGCGGTCGAGAACTACTTGGGAGCTATTGCTGCAGTGAAGGAGCAAGGAGGTAGCATGGCAGTAGCCGGCGGCGTTCTCAAGGGCAAAGGATATGAAAGTGGTTGCTATGTAAAGCCTTGTATTGCAGAGGTAGAAAACCAATATGAAATCGTGCAGCACGAAACTTTTGCGCCCATCCTTTACTTGATGAAGTACAAGGAGCTGGATGAAGCTGTAGCAATGCAAAACGATGTACCCCAAGGGCTGTCTTCTGCCATTATGACCAACAACCTCCGGGAGGCCGAGCAGTTTTTATCTGCCAGCGGATCGGATTGCGGGATTGCAAACGTCAACATCGGAACCAGCGGTGCAGAGATCGGCGGCGCCTTCGGTGGCGAAAAAGAAACAGGTGGTGGCCGCGAAAGTGGGTCGGATGCTTGGAAGGCTTACATGCGACGCCAAACCAACACCATCAATTACAGTAAAGACTTGCCATTGGCGCAAGGCATCAAATTCGATATCTAAAGATCATTTTAGTGAACGGGTGAGGCACATCACTCGTTCACTACTCTTCCTACCGGATAGACCCGATGTGTCGGCTCGTAGTGCGGCGAATGTTTGTAAATAAAAGTGAGCTGCGCACTGGCCGATTCAGCAAATTCAGCATCCTCCTGCTTTTTCGCTTCCAGCTTTTCTCTTAGTCCAGGAATTTCCTCAAGGTATTTGGCTGCCAGGTCTTCAAAGACATAAGCGGAGAAATATTCCTTTTGCATCAGGATGCCATCGAAAAAATTCCAGGCAAACCAAGAGTCCGGAGCTTGTGGTTCGAGGGTTTCGATCAAATAACGGTTGGCACGCTGTCCGGTAGCGACCAAATAATCACCCTTGAAATATTTTTGCTTTCGACGAATTTTACGGACCTCCACATTGGTGTGTAAGTAGTGTCCTTCGTAAGCTGCCCGATCTTTATAGTTTTCGATGACGTACAGCTCCACCTCCAATTCCTGATCGTCTTGTAGCTGTTGTATTTGCACCCCATTCCAACGCAAACGCTCCACCACCTCCTGGTAAGCCTGCGGAATGATGTAAGCGATCGGCTTGTCGATACTCAGACTAGGTGCATAGTGCCGATAGTAAGGGATGTTTTTTTCGAATGGCTCGGAATGATCGTAATACAATCGATCTTTTCCGCTCACTTCACTGGCTTTGTACTTGGCTGTATAGCCCTTGAAAAGGAGCTGCTCGACCTTGTCGGTTTGCATTTGCCAATTGAGATCGAAGGTTTTTTTATGGCGTGTATTTTCAATGGCCTTGTTGCGTGCTTCGCGGATGCGTTCGTGGTCCTCGTGCATCAGCCGAATCATGCAATCGATGAATGTGTAAGTGCTTTTTACCCGGTCTTTAAATGGCTTTAGCATGTGTGTTTCCGGCATGAAAGACAAGGTGTTGAACAAAGCCGCATAACCAGAGGAATAACGCGGTAGATCGAGAAAAGCGGCAATCCCATTGTCGGGAATATCTCTTGCATAAACGTATGGAATCATCTCCCATTGTTTTGCTTTCATGTCGTCGTATAGCCTGGGCAGCATTTGGTTTTTTAGATAATCGCCCAAGGCTGGTTCGAGTTTGTCCGACTGGGTTGCGATCAGTGTCATGGTGTATTGATAGTCGGCGCCATTGGAGGTGTGGGTATCGATGAAAACGTCGGGATTCCAGTGGGTAAACAACTGATTGAAGGTGCGGGCATTGCGCGAGTCGCATTTGATAAAATCCCGATTGAGGTCGAGATTGCGGGCATTGCCTCGAAAGCCGTAGGCGTCCGGGCCGTTTTGATTGGCGCGGTTGCTGCTGCTTCGATTCAGCGCCCCACCGATGTTGTATATGGGAATGGCGACTATCACTAGGCGGTCTAGGACATCTTGCCATTCTGTCTTTTCTGCATAATCCCGAAGCAGCATCATGCTGGCGTCTATGCCGCAAGGTTCCCCCGGATGGATGCCATTGTCAATCAACAAAACAAGTCGACCTTTGCGACGGATGGAGATGGGGTCTACATCGCCATCTTTTGACAATACCACTGTGTGCAGCGGATGACCACTGTCGGTACTTCCCCATTCCTGCATGGAAACCATTGGAGATGTCTCTGCCAGTTTTTCATAAAATGCGATGGCTTCCTGATAGGTTGTTGTCTTGTTTTGATCCTTTTCAAAAGGTGTTATGAGCAGTTCGTTAGAGCTTGCTTTCTGTGCGTTTGTGCTACTCAAAAAGCAAAATATACCCAATGTAAAAAGAAGAATTCGATGCATGGCTGTGATTTTGAAGTGGGCAGTATCCACCGTAGATGCGCCCGAATTGTCAGCTATTAAACGAAAAAAAATTGTTTAAGAGAATTTTAACGCGGCACTAAGATTTCCTTAAAAAAGAAAGCCTACTAAAGCCTGTTAGAACTATCGAAAACAAAATCGTAATAAATTATTTGCAAATGAAAGATATTAAGATTTTAACGATCCTTTCTCTTTGCTGCCTCTTTTTCTTGCCTGCTCAAGCACAATATTTTGGGCAAAACAAACCCCGTTATGAGCGTTTTGATTTTGAAGTTTACCAATCACCTCACTTTGAAATTTACCACTATCTGGACAACAAAGAACTGCTCAATGGTTTGACGCAAGACAGCGAAAACTGGTACGATATGCACCAGGCAGTCTTGAGAGATACATTCGACAGAAAAAATCCCATCGTTTTTTACAACGATCATGCAGACTTTCAACAGACCAATACCATCAGTAGCAGTATTGGTGTCGGTACTGGAGGTGTGACGGAAAGCTTCAAGAATCGCGTCATCATGCCGCTTACCATGTCTGCCCAACAGACCCATCATGTGCTTGGACATGAGTTGGTACACGCCTTTCAGTACAATATGGTCATCAATGGTGATTCGACCAATATTCGTTCTTTCCGAAACTTACCCCTGTGGATGGTCGAAGGTATGGCCGAGTATATGTCCATCGGTCGTGTGGATGCTCATACAGCCATGTGGATGCGAGATGCCGTATTGAATGACGACGTACCCAGCATTAGGCAATTGCAAAATCCAAAGTACTTCCCCTATCGCTATGGTCAGGCATTTTGGGCTTTCCTGACGGGCCTGTATGGCGACAATGTGATCCAGCCTTTCTTTATGGCAACGGCCAAGTATGGAATGGATGCTGCCATCCGAAAAGTATTGCGCACCGATAGCAAGAGCTTGTCGAGTCTTTGGGTATCGACCCTCAAAAAGCATTATGGAGAAATGATGGACGGTCGCAAGGAAAAGCCCTTTGGTAGAAAGCTTTTGCATAAGGAGAATGCTGGTCGTTTGAACCTCTCTCCGGTCTTGAGCCCCAACGGTCGTTACGTTCTGTTCTTTTCAGAGAAAAGCCTTTTTTCTTTGGACCTCTTCCTGGCGGATGCCCGAACCGGAAAAATAATCCGCAAAGTTGCGAGCACCCTCAAAGATAGCGGTGTCGATGATTTTAACTCCTTTGAGTCGGCAGGCACCTGGTCGCCAAACAGCAAGTCTTTTGCACTAGTGGCTGTCAAGAAAGGCAAAAATATTTTGCTGATTAAGAATGTAGAAAATGGCAAAACGCTTCAGGAAATCGAAATCCCTGGTGTACCTGCCATCAGCAATCCTTCCTGGTCACCGGATGGCAAAAGCATTGTGTTGACCGGTTTGGTGAACGGCCAGCCTGATTTGTACTTGTACAATCTCAAACGTGGGACGGTCGAGCAATTGACGAATGATTCTTACAGTGAACTGCAAGCGCGCTGGTTGGACGATGGCAGCCAAATTGTGTTTACAACCGATTTTCTCAGTCGCCAAAGAGGCCGCGTCAATGGCAAGTGGACATACAACCTCGCCATCTTACACACAGCCGACAACCGACTGACACAGCTGGATGTCTTCCCAGGAGCAGACAATTTAAATCCGCATTTTGACCGGGAGGGTGATATTGTCTTTGTTTCCAACCGAGACGGCTACCGCAACATCTACCGATACGACATCGGAGAAAGCAAAGTATATCAACTGACCGATCTACTTACGGGTGTCAGTGGCATTACACCCTACGCGCCAGCCATTTCGCTTGATGGTAAGAGAGACCGATTGCTGTATGCCCACTATTTTCAAAATGGCTATACGGTTTATCAGACACAACTGTCGAAAATCGACCAGCAGGAGGTAGATTCAGACGCAGTCGACTTTGCGGCGGCTACCCTTCCAGTGCTTGTGGACGGCCGGGCCGATTGGGTCAATCAAAACCTTCGCAACCTGGACAGGCTGTCTAAAGTTTCGACCGCTCGATTTTCTGCTGTCGATTATAAGCCAAAGTTCAAGCTGGACTACATCGGCGGTGGAGCTGGTATTGGCGTTGGCAGCAACTCCGTCTTTGGTCCGACGACGGGTTTGGCAGGAGGTGTAGATTTGCTGTTCAGCGATATATTGGGTGATCACCAATTGTATACTGGTTTGTCTTTAAATGGAGAGATACAAGATTTTGGCGGGCAGGTTCAATACGTCAATCGCAAAAACCGAATTGCTTGGGGGGCTACGCTTTCGCATGTACCACTCCGTACGGGCAGCAGTTTCTTTGCCGGAGAGCGGCAGCTCAATATCGGAGAGGGGCAAACGGTTCCGGCCCAACTGGTCGTTTCTGATTTGGTGCGCATCTTTGAGAATCGGGCGGGGCTATTTGCCCAGTTGCCGATCAGCAAAAGCATGCGGTTCGAAGCAGGGGCCTCACTGAGCCGCTACAGCTATCGGATTGATCGATTCAACAACTACTACAATGATTTTGGTCGATTGATTTTTCAGGAGCGCGAAAGATTGGATGCGCCGGAGGGTTTCTTTCTGGGAAGTGTGAATGCAGCCTTTGTGGGCGATAACTCCCGCTTCGGAATTGCTTCGCCCTTGGCCGGACAACGCTACCGGATTGGTGCCGAGCGCTTCTTTGGACAATGGGATTTTTACCGATTCACGGCTGATTACCGCAAATATGCCTACTTGAAGCCCGTGAGCTTGGCTTTTCGTGCCTTGCACGTCGGCAACTACGGCAAGGACGCCAACCAACTTATCAATAACTACTATGCTGGCAATTCGATTTTTGTCAGAGGTTACAACATCAATTCCTTTGAGCAACTGCAAGAATGGGGCTTGGATTTCGACCAGTTAACAGGTAGCAAATTACTGGTTACCAATTTTGAAATTCGGTTTCCGTTCACTGGTCCAGAGCGTCTGTCTGCCTTTAAATCAAACCTCCTTTTGTCGGAGTTGACTTTATTTGCAGATGGTGGAATGGCGTTCAACAGTTTTGAAAACAACCAGGCAACGCCAATTTTCAGCGCTGGTGTAGCTGCCCGAGTCAATCTATTCGGAGCCATTATTGTCGAGCCCTTTTATGCTTTCCCGATACAAAAAAATACGAGGGGCGTCTTTGGCTTGAACATCATTCCAGGATGGTAGGCGACTATATGAAAAACACAAAAGCCCGAACATTTCTGTTTGGGCTTTTGCATTAAGAGAGCGCGTTGATGGCTATCGGGCGATAGCATAAGCAGTATAATCTAAGGGGAGGACAACAAAAATCATGAATTTTGTGATGAAATAGGGACACAATGAGTGAGGAGCGCCTATTTGACCTTGAAGGGTTACGAATAATTATTGAATGTTTTGTTGGTTTGGCTTATTTCAGCGCAACTTGAGGTATATTTAGAGTAATAAATTGTAAGATATCCGAAGTAGTTGATAGGCCAATGTCCGTTTCGTTTTCTATTCTCCGTTTGTTATTTCCCTTGTTGCTCATCGGATCGCTCAAGGCGCAAGAGCCTGCCATGTGGCCTTATACCGACGAGGATGGCCTCCCTAGTATGACCATCTACCGCATCTTGCAGGACAGCAAAGGATACATTTGGTTTGGAACGGCCAATGGCATTTGTCGATTCGATGGTTATCGCTTTAAGACCTTCAGCAGTCCTTTGCTGGGAAACAACGAAATCCTTTTTCTTTCGGAAGACGATCGTCAGCGGCTGATTTTCATCAACATGAAAGGCCAACTGCTGCAAGTGAAAGATGAACAGATCGCACCCCTTTTCCAAAAGACGCATCTGCTGAAAAACATCTCAACCAAAAAGATTGCGATTCAGGGCAAAGACCTTTTTTTGGTAGATGATGGGTTGATGTTTTACCGAGGTCGACTTGATGAGGCCGGCGAATTGCTCGACTTGAAAGCCGTCGATGCTTTCGAGGCAGTGCAAGATGTTGTGCTGTTGGGTCAAAGTGCATTCATCGTTGGTAAGACCGCAACTCGAAAATCCAGTCTTTACGAATGTCGATTGGATGATGAAGAAGGAACATTTCATTTTCAGAGGTCAATCAATCGGCAAGTTGGAGAGTCTATTTTCCAATTGGATTTGCATCGCCAATCGGTGTTGGTCTTCAATTCTCATCGCTACCTTTTGCAAGAGGGCCAGTGGCGCTCTTACGAAAATGCCGCCTACCTGCATACCATGTATGGGGCGGGAGATCAGCTTTTGCAAATGACTTCGGAAGGCATCTTTGTCAGTTCGTGTACGGATGGGCATGCGCAGATCGTGGAGCATTGGTTGCCGGGGGTCGATGTTTACTGTAGCTTCAAGGATCGGGAGGGCGGCTTTTGGATCGGAACGGCTAGTGCCGGCTTGTATTACATTCCCAATCCATTGATAAAGGTTTGGACAGAAAAAAACGGTAAGCTGGCAGATGATGATGTTTTTTACATAGGGCAGTTTAATCAGCAATCGCCCCTCATCATTGGAATGGGAAGTGCGCAGATTTGTTTTATGGAGCAAGAGCAGATATCCAAACCCATAAAAATTACAGCACAAGGTCGCGTTATGGACATCATCTTACAGACGCCTCGTCGGATGGTGCTGGGAATGGACAACGGCCTGTATGCCTTGGACCTCAACCAATCAATCAGACCCATAGCCCATCATTATGGAGCGGTCAAAGGTTTGCATCTCCGCGAAGATGACCAACTGTACATTAGTTTGCACAACAGTTTGAAGACTACGTCCTACCAACAACTTTTTCATCCAGCTTTTGACAAAGGCGAGGTGATCATTCAACAGCGCACTACAGCAGTTACCGAGGGGCAGTCCAACGATATTTGGATTGGAACCATCAGAGGACTCTACCGCTATCAATCTGGTATTTTAGATACCTTTCCGACGCCAGCTTCTGGAATGCCTTACTACGTCAATGATCTGTGCAGTCATAGCAATGGAGACATCTGGGTTGCTACCGAAAACCAAGGCTTGGTGGGTATTAGGGATGGCAAATTGCAATACCATCTCCATGAGGCAAATGGGCTGGTGGGCAATTCCTGCGATGCTTTGTACAATGAAGGGGACAGCATACTCTGGGTGGGTACATCCAAAGGGCTCAATAAAATTCGCTACGCAGATTGGAAGATTTGGAAAATAGACAAGGCTGATGGGCTACCTTCCAATGAGATTCGCAGCATATTCACTGCTGGAAAGTATTGTTGGTTGGGGACACCCGAAGGGTTGGTTCAGTTCGATAAGTCAAAAGACTTTACCAATGCCTCCAAGCCGAATCTTTATTTTACAAAAGTGAAAGTAAAAGAGCGGGACACGGTTCTAGCAACCCATTACACCCTGCCCCACAACGAGAACAATTTGTATGTCGAATACACAGGCTTGGGCTACCGGTCGAAGGGGCGCTTGCATTACCAATATCGGCTTTTGGGCTTAGACAGCAATTGGGTAGATACAGAAACGCAGTTTGTGCGTTATCCTTCTCTGAACCCTGGTGCATACGAGCTTCAACTAAAGGTGGCCAATGAAGATGGTGTGTGGAGTGAGGCTTCCAGTCTGCATTTCAATGTACTTTTTCCCTGGTGGGAAGCAATTTGGGTTCGCGTACTTTTTGTTTTATCAAGCATTGCGCTAATTGGTTTGTTTTTTTACAGCCGCTTCCGATATTTGCAAAAGAAAGAAAGGGAAAGGCAGGCCATCCAGGAACGGATCAATGGCTTGAAGATGCAGGCATTGCAAACGCAGATGAATCCACATTTCATTTTCAATTCGCTCAATGCCATTCAGAAGTACCTGACCACTAGCGATGAAGAGCAAGCGATGATTTACTTGGCCAGGTTTGCTCGTTTGATACGAACCATCTTCGAATTGTCTAAGAAACATCGAATTTCCCTTGAAGAAGAACTATCTTTCCTACGGCTATACCTCGACATGGAAAAGCTGCGTTTTGGAGAGAAGGTCAACATAAATCTACTACTCGATCCGGAGGTGCAACAACAAGTCGATGACATATTGATACCTCCGCTTTTGTTACAGCCTGTTATCGAAAATGCTTTCAAGCATGGACTCTTTCACAAGCAAGGTGACGGCAAACTGAAAATTTCCTTTCGGTATTCCAGCAACCAGCATTTAATTTGTGAAGTAGAGGACGACGGAGTAGGAAGAGCCAATGCCCGACTATTTGCAAAATGGAAACCGGGGAATTACCAATCCTCGGGCCTACAAACAACACGTGAACGCTTAGGTATCCTAAACAATTCTACCAATTTGGATGAACATCAATCCGAATTGCAAATCATCGACCTTCTATCGGATAGTGGTCGACCGCGTGGTACCCGGGTAATCATTCAAATAAAATGTAAGACTGTTTCATAGCTAGAAAATTAAACAAAGCCCATTTGTGTTCCTGCTCACCAGCAGACGGAAGGAAACCATTGGTTTCATCGCGACTATTCAGACGAACTACAACTGGGTATCAAACAAAGTGAAAACTGTATGGTACAAGCAAAAAATATTCGAGCGCTAATCGTCGAGGATGAAATTGAAAGTAGAGAGACCCTTTTCAATATGTTGACCCACTATTGCGAAGGTGTCGAGGTGGTTGGTCAGGCAGGCAGTATCAGCGAAGCTGTCGAAGCCATCCACGAGTCTAAGCCAAACGTTGTTTTCCTGGATATTGAAATGCCCCAGGAAACCGGCTTCCGCCTGTTTGATTATTTTACCGAGCCAGACTTTGATGTGGTCTTTACCACTGCCTATGATCAGTATGCCGTGAAGGCGTTCAAATTTTCGGCAGTCGACTACCTACTCAAACCCATCGATTTGGAAGAGCTTCGGGCCGCTTTGGTCAAGGTGAAAGACAAACTGAAACTCAAGCAGCACTATGTTCATTTCCAGGTACTGCGCAAAAACCTGAACAGCGACCTAAAGAAGATAGCACTTCCAACAGCAGAAGGGATATTGTTTATCGAACTGTCGGAGATCATTCGTTGCGAAGCGCAGGGCAACTACACGGCCTTTTATCTAATGGACGAACAGAAAGTCATCGTTTCCAAGACCCTCAAAATCTATGCAGAGCTATTGAACGAGTTTGATTTCTTCCGCATCAATCGCTCTGATTTGATCAACCTAAAGAAGGTGCGCAAATACGGACGCCAGAAAGCACCGACCATCACCTTGATTGATGGCACAAGCCTGATCATGAGCGAGAATCGGCGAAAAGATTTTCTCGACAGAATTTGACTTTTATCCTTGTGATTGTCGCAGCTGTTCTACTTCTGCGATCGTCTTGGGAATCGCTGGTCCAATAAGTCGAGCACCCTCTTCCGTGATGACATAATTATCTTCGATCCGGATGCCCGAGAAGGAGCGCCAATTTTCCAGCTCTTTGTAGTTGATGAACTCCTGGAACTTCCCGGCTGCCTGCCACTGGTCGATCAACTCTGGAATGAAATACAAACCAGGTTCAACTGTCAATACAAAACCCTGCTGAAGTTGTCGGCCCAATCGCAGGTAGGCCAGTCCAAATTGGTCGCTTCGCTGGATGTTCTCGTCGTAGCCCACATGGTTTTCTCCTAAGTCCTCCATGTCATGGACGTCCAGCCCCAGCATATGCCCTAGGCCGTGTGGAAAGAACAAGGCATGAGCGCCGGCATGTACGGCCTCTGTTACATCGCCTTTCAGGATGCCCAGGTCCCGCAATCCCTCCGCCATTTTACGGGCAGCCAAGAGATGTACGTCCTTGTAGGCAATGCCTGGCTTCAGCGCCTCGACGGCCGCCAATTGTGCGTCTAAGACAATCTGGTAAATGGATCGCTGTGTGCTGCTGAACGCCTTATCAACCGGAAAGGTACGGGTGACGTCTCCGGCATAATGCATTGTTGATTCGCTACCAAAATCTCCCAAGACCAGTTGGCCGCTTTGGAGCAGGTTGTGATGGTGGTGGTTGTGCAAAGTTTGGCCATTAATGGTAAGGATGATGGGGTAAGCCGGGCGGCTGTCTACCCCCATAGAAATGCCCTGAACGATGCCAGTCAGCTCCGCTTCCAATTGTCCCGGACGTGCCTTTTGCATGGCTGCCTGATGCATGGCCGCGGTGATGGTGAGGGCCTTTTCCAATTCGACCAGTTCTTCTGCTTGCTTGATGGAACGTTGTTCAACGACTGCTTGGATGAATGGGACAGAGGCACTAATGCCCAGTTGGGCTGTTGGTATACCCAGGTATTTTTCCAGCTTCATCATATTTTCAGCGCGGTATGGTGGCAAGAAGTGAATGTGCCGCTCTGCTTTGGATGCCGCCACTAGCTTTTCAGCCATCTTATCTGGTGACATGCTATGTGCCACCCCCACCTTTTGAGCCAATGCCGACAAACTTTCTTGCGGCCCCATCCACACAATATCGTCTACGGTCCATTGGGGGCCGAAAATCATTTCTGCGTCTTCATCCAGGTCGATGAGCGCACAAAAGCCAGGCAGATCGATGCCAAAATAGTAAAGAAAGGTACTGTCTTGCCGGAAGGGGTAGACATTGTCTTTGTAGTTCATCGGACTTTCTTCATTCCCCATAAAGAGCAACAGACCACTGTCGAATTTGGAGCGAAGGATTTGTCGTCTTTGTTGGTAAATGGAGCTGGGAAAAAGATGCATGGCTTTGAATTGGTTGGTGAACAGAATCAGCTGATGCTTTCATCTGATGAATTTAAATTTTTTAGGACCTCCCAAACCAGCTTACTTTCAAAGCCTTTGTTGAAAGCATATTGGGCCAGTTTGTTGCGTAATTGGTACTCGTTGGGTTCCTTGAGCAAGCCTTTTTTGTAGATCAGCAGATCGATTAATGCCTTTCGGTAGGTCTCTTCCTCTATTTCCTGCATGGCCTTTTTGATGCAGTAGTCGGAGATTTGTCGCTTTTTGAGCTCTTGCCGGATACGGATGCGCCCCCAGCGTTTGATTCGGAATTTTCCGCGTGCGTAGGAACAGGCAAAGCGTTCTTCGTTCAGGAAGTTGTCGGAAATCAATTCCACGATGATTTCCTCTAGCTCCATTCCGTAGATGCCCAGGTCCAACAATTTGCTTCTGACCTCTTGGTGGCAACGGTCCTGGTAGGCGCAGTACCGTTGTAAGCGGCGCAAAGCTTCTTCTTGGGTAATAGTTTTTGGCCTTTTTTTATTCAACTGAGGAAATATTTGATTATTTTACGCTGCCTACCTAACTCGGACAATCTACTAGCAGCTCTTGAGAACTGTACTCAAACATTTATTTCACAAATTTAAACAAAATAGAATCGACTATGGAGAACTATTTGGAAAGCTTCATCGAAATGGCCATCAATTATGCACCCAAAGTTGTCGGCGCCATATTGACACTGCTTATAGGTTTTTGGGTTATTGGCCGAATCACTTCCTTTTTTGAAAAAACACTGGCCAAAAGAGGGGTTGACGAAACGGTTCGTCCCTTCTTGGTTTCGCTCATCAGTGTTGGTCTGAAAGTTCTTCTGCTTTTGAGCGTTGCTTCGATGTTTGGCATTGAAACGACTTCCTTCGTCGCTATATTTGGTGCCTTGGCTTTTGCTATTGGCATGGCGCTGCAGGGTAGCCTGGGCCACTTTGCAAGTGGTGTTCTGCTGCTTGTCTTCAAACCCTACAAGGTTGGTGATCTGGTAGATTTGGCCGGCCAAGTGGGCGTTGTAGAGGGCATACAGGTGTTCAACACTATTCTACTGACGCCAGACAACAAAAAGATCATCATTCCAAATGGGGTGGTCACCAGCGGTGTGATTACCAACATCTCCGGTCAGGGAGAGATTCGGGTGGATATGACTTTCGGCATTGGTTATTCCGATGACATTGACAAGGCGCGCAGCATCATCCAAAAGGTGGCGGACAGCTGCCCACAGGTACTGAAAGAGAAGCCTGTGGATATTTTCGTTAGTGAATTGGCGGATAGTTCTGTAAACTTTGCGGTACGTCCTTGGGCCAAGAGCGCCCATTATTGGGATGTATTTTTCTATATGCACGAGAACATCAAAAAGGCGTTTGATCAGGAAGGTGTCAGCATTCCGTTTCCACAAATGGATGTTTACACGCATTCCCCTTCTTAGGAAAGGAACTAATTTGCTGTCTTTTGCATTCAAATAAATGCCTGCCATTGCTTGCAAGCTGGCGGGCATTTATTTAAATTTGCGCATTCTAAAGCGTAAAGGGCCTATAGCTCAGTTGGTTAGAGCACCTGACTCATAATCAGGTGGTCCCAGGTTCGAGCCCTGGTGGGCCCACTACATTGAAAGGCAAAGCCCCTGTTGTTCAGCAACTTAGGGGCTTTTTCTTTGTCTGTTTCTCCGCTATTTCCTGACACATATTGCCTTTTCAGGCTGTTTTTCGCTGCATCTGTTTGAGGACCATTTGTAGTAGGTCGTTGAATGGAATGATTTCAATGGCAAAGTTTTCACCCATGCGGATGGGGTGGTTTTCCAGCATTTCAATAGGTTTTTTGGCCAATCTTTGAAGGGCGACGGGGTTGAAGTTGGCGCGAGGGAGGGTGCAGAGGATTTTGATGAACCATTTGGCGCGTCGCGTATTTTGTCTTCTTAAGTGTCGATAACCATAATTATTGATGGCTTCTACCCTGTCAATGAATTTACCTTTGTCCCTTGATAAGTACACCAGTAGTTCTGCAATGATTACAGCTATGTTATTGCCTTGCTTTTCAGCTTGCGCAGCAAAGGTTTCATTGAGGTATTTTCCAATACGAAATCGCCCTTCGATCTTTAAGTAACCTTGATGAGCTAGGAAGCACATGTAAGCTTCCACAATTGCAAATTGTAATTTGATCTCAGAAAAGCGGCAATTTCTATTTTTCCTATACCGTTGATATGCTTCTGAATAATTTCCAGCATGGATGGCATTGATGGTTCTGTAGAAGCGTAGAATGTAATCGTTTTTTGAATTGGTATGGGTATACTTCTCTGCTTCGTTAAAAAATTTAAGTGCTAATGGATAGTGACCGGTGGCCATATATGCAATGCCCAGCTTCGATCGAAAAAATTGTTGATAAGAATCATATACTCCTGCCTTATCCATAAAGAAGCTTATAGAATCGTTGCAGTCACGAATTACTTTTTTGTAGTCTGCTGTGCTGAATCCATAAATAATATTGAGAACCCTTAGATAGGTGTGATATTTTAAGCTATTTCCCTGAAGGTTTTCGATTGACTTAATGGCATCTTGAAGAATCTTGGCAGCATTGGATCTGTATTGTTCGCTGATGGCTGTGTAAAATAGTAATTCTGTTTTCTTTTCTATGATGTAACTTTGAGAATACGCTTCTAATTGTCTGCCGTAGTCGGATGCTATTCTTTTATTTTTACCATAGGTTATGTAATGATGAAATAGAACACTAGATAATTCACTTGCCATGTGAACAAAATGATTGCGAACAGCAGTTCTATGAGCTTGCTTAATAAGCCTTATTCCTTCATTAAGTTCCCCTTTTCCAAGAAATTTTTGGCCAAGTGTAAAATTTTTTCTGCAAGAATCTAAATTTTTTTTCACTTCACTTGAGCCTCTAAATATGCTTATAATGGCAAGCGCTTGAAGGATTTTTAGCGCTCTATGTTTAAGATTATCATAATATGTTTTATCATATTTTTCTCCACAAATATGATGTATGAATGCTGCTTCATTTAGAAAATTATGCTCCTTTAATTCTCTTGTAAAGCTCCCCACCTTACCATTAATATGCTTAAGTAATTGAGGTTCTATACTTGAGATATAGGCTTTAAGT
>JBCCSZ010000060.1:0-29170 GCA_039199225.1 Bacteroidota bacterium | reverse complement strand
CTATTCTCGTCTGGTAACTGCCCAGCAAAGCTACTTAAGTAATTATGGTATCGGCCAAGTAGCGGAAAAGTTAGACCCGGAAATTTTTATTCGGGTACATCGTTCTTCCATCATCAACATCCACTGTGTGGCAGAGATTTTTAAATATCCATCCAGCTACGACGTACGGATGAACAATGGCGATGTGGTCCGGGTGAGTCGTTCCTATTTAGACAACATTCGCAAGCTGACCTTTTGAGAAGTTTTTTTACCATTGGCCAATCCTCGATTTTACATCTTCTTAAAACGGACTTAAGCTGGTATTCATACCTGCTATCTACCTTTATTGTGTTGGTTCATACCAATTAAAAAACAACAGTTTACCTCATTATATGTGGAGTGGCATTTCAGATAGGGATGCCACCCTTATTTTTTTTGATTATCGGCCGCCTGGTTCTCGATCAGGATGTAAGGTACGCCACCTTCCGCCCATTGATTGACCAAGTCGCTTCGCCCTGGTACCTCAAAGGCCAGCGAACCCAAGACCAGCGCAACATCCCCGTCTTTGTCGGGATCGCCTTGATCCATGACAATCCAGCGGCCGGCCGGTAGGGCCAACTTTGAAGGTGTATATTTTCCCGATCCGGTATTTTCCAGAATCAGCAAGCTTTGTTCATCTTTATCCTCCCAATTCGGGAAAAAAGAAATGGCCGCAATATCGAGGTCGCCATCGAGGTCAAGGTCGGCGGCTTGGGCATTGTAGGCGCCATTCATTGGCTGGAAGAAGACTTCCTGGAATTGCAAATCATCCCTTTGCTCAAAAATGCGGATGCCGTGGTAGGGTTTGAGGATGGGTGGAAAATCGGCATTGTCGCCTGCGGTGTACAGCAGATCAATCCGGCCATCGTCGTTGTGATCAAACAGTTGAAAGTAGCTAGAGCCGTAGGAAGGGGGAAAACGTAGAAGAACTCGTTCTTCAAACTGCCCGTTTCCTTTGTTTAGATAAGCAAAGATGCCTTCATCTCCCTGGCCGAATAAAGCGATGAGGTCGGGTCGTTCATCCTGATTCAAATCTCGAATGTAGCATTTGGTAGCGCCGGGTCGTTGCCGCAAGACATGTTTTTGGTAAGCGCCGGAAGGTAGTTGTTGCCACCAAGCCAGCCCACCAGTCCATTTGGCAAATTCGCAAATTACGAGGTCTTCCAAGCCATCCTGATTGAGGTCGGCAGAAGCGTGGTGGACAGGCCGTTGCAAGTCTTTGAGGAGAATGCGGGTTTTTGATGTGGCATCTTTGGGCAAGGCCAGGAGCAAGCCGCTCGCCTGGTCGGTGGGGGAGAAGGACCCCATGACAGTCAGGAGATAGTGTTGTTCTTTTTCTTCCATCCACACAGCACCTTCCCGTACATTGGCAGCGCCCTGGAAAGCTCCCTTTTGATCGAAGGTATAGAGCGCCTTGGTATGGGCATCCCCAATAAATAGGCGGCCATCTTTTGTGAAGTGTGTCAAAGTGGTGCTTGGAGGTGCCAATTGAATACCTGGTGGTTGAATGCTCAGCGCAAAGTTTGTGGTGGGCCATTGCCTGGTCACCGTATCTGTCAATTGTTTGGGCGCATTTTCCAAGTAGAATGCTTGAATTGCTTGCCATTCTTCGGAGCCAATTCGGGCTTTTTCTGGATAGAGGCCGGACTGTTCAACCACCGCTCGCTCTGCTGTAGAACCCAGCAAACGCTGGCGCTCTTCGGGGGTCTGATAGATGCCCAGCATCTGTCCCATTCGGGGCAAGATGTGTTGTTGCCAACTTTTATAATCCAAATCGGAAGGTTTGGGACATAGGTGGCAGGACGCGCAGTAAACTTTGGCAAGTGCTTCACCGGATGCTTTGGCTTGAGGTGCTTCAGGGGCTCTCTGACAAGCAAATAAGAGTACAAAGCCAGCCATCAGGGCCACAACCACTTTTTTCTGGTGAGTTATTCTCAAGGATTGCATTTGTTCGATTGAAACCCACAAGATAGAGATCGCAGATGCTTTCTTCAGGACCTTTCAGTTTAAGTTTAGATTAAGAAAAGTGTCTGGATAGAACTGGCAAGTGCGTAGTTTCGTACCTTCGGGCAAGCGGATACTGTCAACCTATTTTAACAAACTTTCTATGCTGCGTACGATACTTTTCCTAGTGCTTCTGATGAGCCTCAGCAATTGCTCCATTTCCAAGCGGGTCAAGGCCCATGAAAAATTATTAGCCGCCACTGCCCAAAGCGATGCCGAGCCACCGGAAAAGCTCGATGTATTGGCTACGAGTTTAGTACAGATGATGCACGAAGGACTCCAATTCGTCAATCCAAAAAAGGGGTTGAAGTTTGTGGAGCGTTATGGGGAAGCCAATCAGGAAAGTATTTACAAGATATTGGATGAGGTAGGCGAGTGGCAGGATGGTCTCAATACCCTTCAAACGATTGCTTATAGCGCAAGCCTATTGACCAAGCCCTATGCGCGGGATTTGATTGATCTGTTTCCAAAATTTAAGAGGAAGTACGATCAAATCGTTTTTGTCTATAACCTGAACCGCAAGTTGCAAGGAACGCTTTCCGATTGGGGGCTTAAAAAATAGCGATTGAAAAGATGTTATCATGGAATTTTACAAAACATTAGATCATTACATTCACGGTTTAAACCAAGAGTTCGACTGGATTTCGCCTGAGCGGAAGGCGCAGCTGGAAGCACTTTCTAGTTACATCGTACAGCGCTTGCATTCAAACCAAGGCGTGCAACTGGTCGTTATTTGTACCCACAATTCGCGCAGGAGCCATTTGGGGCAGATTTGGCTGCAGCTTGCTGCTTGGTTTTACAACATTGCCAAGGTGGATACCTTTTCTGGTGGTACGGAAGGAACCGCTTTCAATCCCCGCGCGGTTGCAGTCTTGCGCCGCGCTGGTTTCGAAATGTGGGCCACAGAGGAGCAAGCCGACAATCCGTTTTATCAGGCAGTTGCTGGTCCTGCTTTCTTTATGAATGCACTGTTTTCCAAAGCCTTTGATCACCCGGTCAATCCCTCCTCAGAATTTGGAGCCATCATGGTCTGCGCAGAGGCAGATGAGGCGTGTCCGATCGTCACGGGTGCCGAAAGGCGCTTTGCCATTCGCTATGAAGACCCCAAGCATTCGGATGGCTCACCAGAGGAGTCGGCGGTTTACGATGAGCGTTGCCGACAGATCGCCCGTGAGGCATTTTACACCATGTCGAAGGTCAAATCGATGCTTGCTGTCCACCACCCGCCTGCTCCATAGCTGGCAGCATGGGGTTTTTCTTATCTCTGTAAGGCAGCATATTTTTTAGAATGGTATCCAGCAGTTGGATGGCCTGGACGATGTGGGGTCCTTTGTTTAGCATGACGCATTCTGCTCTTTGTGCCATGGCCGCATCGGTGATTTCTGCCCGGGAAGGAACACCTGTTTTAGCCAGGTTTTCCAACACCTGTGTTGCCCATACATCGGGGAAGTGTGCCGCCTGGCAAAGGGCGAGTATTTCTTCTTGAACCCGAGCGATGTTGTCCCATCCGACCTCTATGGCCAAGTCGCCACGTGCAATCATTACGCCTGTGTTGATACCGCGCATGGATTCCAGAAGAATATCTGTCAAATGGTTGTAGCCACTCTGGGTTTCGATCTTCAGGACAATTCCGATGTGAGGAGGGGCATCCAGAGCTGCCAATGCATCCAGCAGATCCGTTACGTCTTGGGGCGTATTCACAAACGAGAAATTGATGACATCTGCATGGGCAGCTACGAAGGGCAGGTCTCTACGATCCTTGTCTGTCAATCCCCGAATGGTCAGTTCGCTAACTGGAAGGTTGATGCCCTTATCGGAGCGAAGTCGACCACCGGCATTGGTAATTTCTACAGTAAATTGGTCTGACTGAACTTCCCGTATGATCCCCTCGATTTTTCCATCGTCGAACCGAATGGGCTCTGCCACTTTTACTTCTGCGAAAATGGCATCCGACGTACAGGATATGTGGGCTGTTTCGATTAATTGTCCGTCCGAGTCGTAACGAGTGGGCTCCCCGTGTCGACGATCTTTGTGGATGATCAAACGATCGCCTTTTTGTAATAATATGGTTTGACCCAACTCGGGGATGTTACCTACTGGAATAGGAGGGGATTGCCGCTTCGAGTCGAGGTGCAGGGGCAAGGCTGTTTCCACATAAGTCGTTTTTTTGACATCTGCCCAAGCGCCTTTTTCGGTGATGGATGCGATTTTTATTTTTCGCTTTTTGTTTCGGGTGTCTCTTAGGTACAAGGTACTATCTTCTTTGAGCAAAGCCAGGTCATCTTGTGCGATGGGGAGGTGTGGAACGGCCTGCTCGGGTGCTTCTGGTCCGACCCAGATGCGCAGTGGCTGACGGATCACGCCGCGTACATCTTTGATTGGACGTAGTTTGAGTATCCGGGGTCCTGGTACAATGGCCCCTGTTCTGATTTTTGGTCCGGCCAAGTCCATGGCAATCTTTACGCTCCGTTTGTGTTTCGCCGCTGCTTTCCGGATATTTTGGATCATCTGCTTCCAGCTTGTCTCATCGTCATGCGCACAGTTGATTCGTGCACAGTTCATACCAGCTGCAACGATCTGGTCGACAAGTGGATAGTCAGTGGCAGCCTGCGAAGGCATGGTTACCATGATGCGGGTGCGTCGCCCCTTCGACCGATAACCAAAAAGTCGCTTGCTGTTGGTTTTGATCTGTCGCCTGCCTGATTTGATGGATAGTATTCCGGTGGGTTTGGGGGTCTTTTTTTCGGAGATCATCAGCTGTAGCAATTTCCGGGCGTTGAGCAAGCTGGCCATAATGTGGGCTTCAGCTCGCGCCAATCTGGACAGTCCGAGGCTTCCCAGGCTCTTTTGAAGGTCTCTAATATCGTGCATACGCAGCGTGCGATAGTGAACCAAGTTGCGGGCGCTTTCCAAGCTTTCGGGATGGGCTTTAAGCAATTGCAGTTCGTACTTTTTTTCAGCTTGTTGAGCAGCCGTGATCAAGTCATTGATCTGTTGAAGGAGCTTTTGGATTTTTTCTGTCTTCTTCGGGGAGTATTTAGCCATAAGTTCGTTTTGTTTAGCATTGTACACAGTCCACTAAAGTTGCTGGGAGTTTATGGAAAGCTTCTTTGTGCTGCAACCTGGACTATAACTAATAACTTCTAAGAGGCGATCCGGTTCGGTTAAGGTAGCATATCGGCTGGTTTTATGGAAAAGTAAGCGATTAAAAATCATTTGCTATTGATCAATGTCACTGTTCTCATTGAGAGAAATCATATTTTCCTTCACCATTTCGTGCAATCTTTGTAAGGACAATGACAGAATTTGGGTGACACTAGCAGATTCGATACCAAATCTCAAGTGCGATCTTTAAGTAGCACCTATGACAGAAACATATATATATGAGGGAGTTTGACTAGATTGATTCAAGTACTGGTTTATGTTGTTTAGAGCTTGAATTAGTTAAACTTTGAGCGAGTGTAATTATGAGTTTTTAATAGCGGATAACACTAATTTTATCCAGCCATTCCCAGGAGGAGTGGCTGGATTTTTTTATTCGGCAGTAGGAAGGCTTCCTATTTTTGCCTGTGTTTGTCTAAGCTGATGATTAAAACGCCGCCAATGACGAGTAAGGTGCCGATCCACTGCAAATAGCCGAAACGCTCGTCCAGAAAGATGTAAGCCAATACAATGGTAGAGATCGGACCGACACTTCCGATGATGGATCCATTGGAGGATCCGACGACCCGGATGCCTTCCATGATCAAAAAAGAGGGTAAAACGGTTGCTAGAATAGCCATCATTAAGGCCAGCCAATAGACCGGAGCTGTGAAGTGAAACAATTGCCAACCTGCTGCAATACCATGGTGAACCAAGACGGCGATGCAGGCAGCCGACATGGCCAGCGAAGTATAGCGAAGCGTCCCAATGCGCGGCAGCATACTGCCACTACCTACCAAATAAACCGCATAAGCCAAGGCGGCAACAAAGATGAGTGAACTGCCCAGCCAAACGTTTTTATTGTCCGCCATAGTGTAAGGGTCAACAAAGGTGATGAGGATGCCACCATAGGTTAGCCCAAGAGCCAACCATTGTTTTTTGTTGATGGGGCGGGATAGGAAGAGGGCAGAAATCAAGACGACCAAAGTGGGGTAAATGAACAGGATGAGGCGTTCAAGCCCGGCCGTAACATATTGCAAGCCGAGAAAGTCGCATAAACTAGCCACGTAATAGCCCATCACCCCAAATAGACTAATGTAGACATAGTCTTTCGATCGAACGGGGCTGTTGCCCTTGCTTTTGGAAAACCAAGCTACCGACAAATAGATTGGAAGGGCAAAGAGCATTCTCAGGGCCAGTAGAGAGACTGGGTCGACCGGATGTCGATAGGCCAGCTTGACCATGATGGCTTTGGTAGAAAACAAAATGGCTCCGACAAATACGAGTACAGCAGCAAGAAGGTAGTTTTTTTTGTACAGAGAAAGAGAGCTGTTTGACATTCGGCAAATATAGCCGGCTGGCTTCCACAGAAAGCATTAAATATCGAATAATTTCCAACGTCCAAACGTTAAGAATGCAATATAGACGCGCATTTTCAGCCGAAACAGTGAAAGTACAAAAAGCATCAATTGATAAAAAAAAATTACATTTGCCGATATTTAGTAAGCTGATCTGGCAACCATTTTTGATATAGACAGTAAGAAGCATTTGAACTAACCAAAATACTTAAGATATGAGCATGGTTAAAGAGAACATCCAGATGGTCGACCTCAAAAAGCAATACCTGAACATGAAGGCCGAAATAGACCAGGCCATTCAGGAAGTCGTCGATTCTACCCGCTTCATCGGTGGACCAGTGGTAAAAGCTTTTCAACAAAACCTCGCCGAATACCTGGACGTAGCCCACGTCATTCCTTGCGCCAACGGTACGGATGCGCTGCAGATCGCTCTGATGGCACTGGACTTAGAGCCGGGTGATGAGGTCATCGTCCCATCTTTTACCTACGTTGCTACGGCGGAAGTGATCGGTCTGTTGAACTTAAAGCCCGTAATGGTCGATGTCGATCCAAAGACCTTCAACATCACAGCCGACATTGTAGAAAAGGCGGTTACTGCTCGTACCAAGGTTATTGTTCCTGTACACCTCTTCGGCCAAAGTTCAGATATGGAGCCGATTATGGAGGTTGCGCGCAAGCACCAGTTGTACGTCATTGAAGACAATGCCCAGGCCATCGGTTCTTTGTATACTTTCCAAAATGGCAAAAAACGCAGAACAGGTACCATCGGGCATATTGGAACCACTTCCTTTTTTCCATCTAAAAACCTGGGATGCTATGGTGATGGCGGTGCGATGTTTACCAATGACGATGAGCTAGCGGCCCGACTGCGCATGATTGCCAATCATGGACAGAAGAAGAAGTACCACCATTCAGTCATCGGTTGCAACTCCCGCTTGGATGCCTTGCAGGCCGCCGTGCTGAACGTGAAGCTCCGGTACCTCGACGATTACTCTGGGGCGCGCCAACAGGTAGCCGCTTATTACGACCAGGCATTTTCCGATGTCGAAGCCTTGCAGACGCCCTTCCGCCAACACAATTCGACCCACGTTTTTCACCAGTATACCATGCAGGTGGGCAACGGTAAAAGAGATGAACTGAAGGCGTATCTGAACGATAAAGGCATTCCTTCCATGATCTATTATCCCGTACCGCTGTACGAGCAGGATGCTTTCAAGAAATTCATAGCCCCAGACTTTCAATTACCTGTAACGGAGGCACTTTGTAAAAATGTATTGTCCTTGCCTATTCATACCGAAATGGAGCCCTCACTAATGGAATACATCGCGAATTCCGTCAAGGACTTCTTTCAATAAAAAACTTATGGCTAATTACTTTTCCCACGAAACAGCTGTTATCGATGACGATTGTGAAATCGGTGAAGGCACCAAAATCTGGCACTTTAGCCACATCATGCCGAATTGCCAGATTGGAAAGAACTGCAACATCGGACAAAATGTCGTGGTATCTCCCAATGTCGTACTCGGCAACAATGTCAAAGTACAAAACAACGTATCGATTTACACCGGAGTTACTTGCGAAGATGATGTGTTTTTGGGTCCTTCCATGGTATTTACCAATGTCATCAATCCTCGAAGTGCTGTCAACCGCCGTGGGCAGTATTCAAAGACACATGTTGGTAAGGGGGCGAGTATCGGGGCCAATGCAACCATTGTATGTGGCCACGACATAGGAGCGTTTGCTTTCATTGGGGCAGGGGCGGTTGTTACCAAGCAGGTACCAGCTTATGCTCTGCTTGTCGGTAATCCGGCTCGCCAAATCGGTTGGATGAGTGAATATGGTCATCGACTGGAATTTGACGAAGCAGGCCAGGCCAGCTGTCCGGAAAGTGGAGAACGGTATCAGTTAATGAATAATCAAGTTAAAAAGGTATAAAATGAAGAATTTTGCATTGATCGGTGCTGCTGGGTACATCGCGCCACGGCATATGAAGGCCATAAAAGATACGGGAAACAACCTCGTTGCTGCGCTGGACCCTTTTGATTCGGTCGGCATCATCGACAGCTATTTTCCAGAGGCACATTTCTTTACGGAATTCGAAAGATTTGACCGGCACCTTGAAAAACTGCGGCGCAAGGGGACGCCCATTGATTTTGTCAGCATTTGCTCGCCCAACTACTTGCACGATGCCCACATCCGCTTTGGATTGCGAATTGGTGCAGACGTGATTTGCGAAAAGCCCATCGTCCTCAACCCTTGGAATGTGGATGCTTTGGAAGAGTTGGAATCGGAATATCCTGGTAACATCTACAATATTCTCCAGCTACGCCTGCATCCGAGCGTGATTGAGTTGAAGAAAAGAATTGAGGCAGGACCAGATGACATGGTTTACGATATAGAACTGCAATATTATACCTCGCGGGGTAAATGGTACCAGCGAAGCTGGAAGGGCGATGTCTCCAAATCCGGTGGTATTGCAACGAATATCGGTGTACACTTTTACGATATGCTGATCTGGATTTTTGGGGAAGTGATGGAAAATGAGGTCTTTGAGCACGGTAAGAGCAAAGCGTCTGGTTATTTGCGGATGAAAAAAGCAAAGGTCAATTGGGTACTGAGTGTCGATTATGAAAACATCCCCGAGCACATCAGAGCAACCGGAGCCCGAACCTATCGCTCTTTGAGGATAGGGGAGGATGAATTTGAATTTAGTGGTGGCTTCACAGAACTCCATACAAAGAGTTATGAGGGTATCATCAATGGAGAAGGATTCAGAATCGGAGAGGCGCGCAACGCCATTCAACTGGTTCACGATATTCGCAACGCAACCATTTCTGCTACCAAGCAGGCGGTCAACTAATCAAAGCAGGCTGCAAGCGCTTCAATGATATAACGCTCTCATTTTCAGGTGGCTTTTGTCTATTCAGGCAAGAGCCACTTGAAATATAGACAGGTGGCTGTTCGGTTTTTTAGATGGCTTCTTTTTGCTGCGAGAATGGAGACAAAATCGAAACATAATAGTTAACAACAATATTAAAATTGCCTGCTCAGATAAGTATTTGCATAAAACTCTTTACTTTTGCCGGACTTTGAAAGAAACACGCAATACAAGAACTACCTATGGTTAGATTATTCGCTACGCTATTTCTTCTCTTTTTAAGTGTGGGTATAGTGGTCGCCCAGGATGTCAAGATAACAGAGGCTCAAGCCAGGGCAGAATTGCGTAAGAGAGGTTTGGACGAAGATGAGGTTCGTCAAAAACTGGAAGCCCGAGGATTTGACATCGACAATCTGGACGCTAGTCAATTACCCGAATTGGAAAAAGCACTGGAAGAGGTCGTTCAAGAAATTGAAGCCGAAAAGGGTGCTTCCTCTAGTGGTAGTGGCACCGTAGCGCCTGCTCCGACTGCTTCGCCGCCGCCTCCTACAAATGAACTCAAACAGGTTCTGGATGGGGACATACGGGATGCCAACAAAGAAGAACTTGAAAACATACAGCAGTCTGTTGAAGATGGCAAGCCACTCGACCAAGCCATCGCAGAAGAGCTAATTGACAGACAGCAAGAGCAATTGCCGCCATCTGGCATTTACGGCCAGCAACTTTTCAGAGACAAACGCATCAGCGTATTCAGCCAATCTGAAGACATTCGTCCTTCTGATAGTTATATTATGGGGCCTGGCGATCAGGTCAATATCTCGATTTGGGGCTTGTCGCAGGAAAATGCAACCTACGAGGTTAACAAGTCGGGCTACATCAAACCGACGGAAATGCCCCGCATCAACCTCAGTGGAATTACCTTTGCCAAAGCTCGCAAGCTCATCGAAAGCCGCTTTGCGCAGTACTACCGCTTTCGTCCGGAAGAATTCGAGGTGACGATTTCCTATGCTAGAACCATTACCGTTAATATTTATGGTGCCGCCCACAATCCTGGAGGCTACACCCTGCCAGCTACCAACACTGCCTTCAATGCCTTGGTTGCTGCCGGCGGACCGTCAGACATCGGGAGCGTCCGAAATATTCGCTTGATCCGGAGTCGCAACAATGATGTAGAAACGATCGATGTCTATGAGTTTATGAATGATCCTAGTGTTCAAGAGCGCTTCTACCTCCAGGATAACGACATCATCCATGTCGGCATCGCCAAGCGTACCATGAGCATCAAAGGAGCTGTGCGCAGACCTTCTCGTTACGAATTGTTGCCAAATGAAAATCTAAAGCAATTGATCGAGTATGCAGGTGGATTGAAAGACAACGCTTTTCGCACCAATCTTCGGGTGACCCGCTACGAAAACGATGCTCAAAGAATCATCGATATTCCATGGGCGGAACTGACCGCCAAAAACCAGGATTTTGAACTGATGCCCGGCGATATTGTGGTGGTCAATTCCATTTCTACTCCTTACAAAAACTTTGTAGAGATAACAGGCTCGGTGGAGCTGGGCGATAAATATGAACTGATAGATGGTATGCGAATTACCGATCTGGTACAAAAAGGTGTTTTGAAAGAGGACGCCAGAACAGATGTTGCGTACCTGCTGCGCACCAATCCGGATGGTCGGATATCCTATGAGCGCATCGACCTGTCGTTGTTGCTAAGTGATCCGACAAGTACGAATAATTTGCTTCTCAGGCCGAAGGATCGCATTCTCATATTGTCGCAAGCTACCTTTGTCAACAAGGCAACCATTTCAGTCGCAGGCGCTGTTCGCTCTCCAAATAGCTATGAGTATGATGCCAATGAGGCGATGCGTATCTCTGATGCAATTACCTTGGCAGGCGGTCTGAGGCCAGAAGCAACTGCCTTTGCTTACATCACCCGAGTAGATTTAAACAACCCTAAGAAGAAGGAATTCATTCGATTTGATATTAGAGAAGCGGTGACAGATGTCAATTCGAGCAGCAATCAGATACTGCAACCGGGAGACCAGATAAAGGTGTTTTCGACGGAAACCTACACCGATGAATTTGAGATCGGAGTGGCTGGTGCGGTTCGGGCGCCCGGAAAATATCGCTGGGAGCAGAGCCTCAAGCTAAAAGATGTACTGACCTTGGCTGGTGGCCTAAAATTGGAGGCGGCCAGTAGCCGAATTGATATTGCGCGCTTGGTTATACAGGACAATGAACCGACCAAGACCATCGTGGCAACCGTTGAAGTGGATAAGGATTTGATCTTGGTAGGGGGCGATACCGATATGGAGCTTCAACCTTTCGATCAAATTTATGTGCGGACAGTTCCGGAGTTTGAAATGCAGCGCAATGTCCAGCTGAACGGAGAGGTCAAATACCCTGGTACCTACCCCCTAATCGATAACAATGAGAAGATCAGTAGTATCATTGCGCGGGCAGGTGGATTGACGAGTGAGGCTTTTCTGGAGGGTGCAACTTTGTATCGTGGAGAAGGAGACATCGGATATGTCATTATGGATATGGAAGAGGCGCTCCAAAACCAATCTTCTCGCTATAATTTTATCTTGAAGCAAGGAGATGTCATCGATGTGCCAAAACGAAAAGACCTTGTGAGTATCAATATTGCGAATACCAAAGCTGCTGACCTATATCCGGATAAACTTGTGGGGGGGGGAAAGCTGAACGTGGCGTACCACAATGGAAAGAAAGCAAACTATTACGTAAAGAAATATGCCGCTGGTCTGGGCGAAAAGGGTAGAGGCCGCCTCATCACGGTTGAACATCCGAACGGAGAGATTGAGCGTACCAAAAATTTCCTTTTTCTGAATGTCTATCCAAAGGTGCGGAAGGGATCGGTGGTGAGTATCGGCGAAAAGAAGGAAAAGCCGAAAAAGGAGAAGACAGGGGGAGGTGACGAAGATAAGGAAGGCATAGACTGGGGTAAGACCATTGCTGACACGCTGGCCCAAACAACAGCGGTCCTTTCTCTCATTTTGCTAATACAACAGATTAATCGATGAAGCATGAGGCCCAATCACCTACCATGCCTCGTAGCGAGGAGGATGACATCACACTAAAAGATGTTATTCTCAAGGTATTTTACTACCTGGAAGAAGTCCTTCGCAATTGGAAATGGTTGTTGTTGTTTCCCATTCCTTTTGCACTATTTATGATGTATCGAACATGGCACATCAAACCCCTCTATCCTGGGACCCTCTCCTTTATGGTCAACGAAAACGATGGTGGAGGTGTCAGTGGTGTCTCTGCTGTATTGGGGCAAATTGGCATCGGAAGAGGTCGGGGAAAGTATAGCTTAGACAAAATCCTAGAACTGTCCAAATCGCAGCGAATCATCCAAAAAGCCTTATTTACCAAGGTAGAGATATTTGGTAAAAATGATTTTCTGGCCAATCACGTCATCGACTACCAGAATCTAAACGAAGTCTGGATAGAGGATGAATCTCCATTGGTGGATTTCAAGTTCAAGAATGACCGGATGGAAGAACGCTACGATCGGATGGCTTTCAAAGTACTCTACGTTAGAATCATCGGTGGAGAGGAAAGAGTGGGGCTGTTCCGAAATCTGTTCTCTGAGGAATCTGGTATTATGTACCTGATAGCAGAAACCAACTCAGAAGGTTTAACCATCGAACTGCTCAAAGCCGTTTACCACCACCTAAGTGAATTTTACGTTAAAAAAACCACCGAGAAACAAGCTCAGACCCTAGAAATCGTTAGTAATAAAGTAGACTCTCTAATGACCATGCTGGAATCGACAGAATACAGCCTGGCACAGTTTCGGGACGCCAACCGCGGCTTGGTAACACGACAGTCCATGTTGAGAGAGTCCCGTTTGGAAAGAGATGTCACGATCATCGGGGCCATGCTGGCAGAAGCCGTCAGAAATAGAGAGATAGCAGAATTTTCCCTCAAGACCAAAACCCCTTTCATACAATTGATCGATGCGCCCATTGCCCCTATAAAGCCTCGTACAGCTTCCGTTTTGATATCCACCATCATCGGAGCCATTCTTGGGGTCATACTGGGCGTTGTCTTCATCGTTGTTCGTAGAATCTACTGGGACATCATGGAGTCATAGCATTTCCATCGTTTTTTAGTAAATAATTGAGCAAAACATTTACTCATTCACAGTTTTTGAGTAAATTTGCTACTCATATAGAAAAAATGATTGAGACGTTAATTTCCTCTAAGACTAGAATCAAGCTGCTCCTGAAATTCTTTTTGAACAGCAAAACAACAGCTTATCTCAGAGGTTTAGAGGGAGAGTTTGGAGAATCGACCAACGCTATTCGACTGGAACTCAATCGTTTGGAAAAAGCAGGGATGCTCACGTCGGCTGCCAATGGCAATAAAAAGATATTCCGGGCCAATACGAAACATCCGCTGTTTGGAGAAATACACAACATACTACTCAAGCACATCGGCCTGGACCGGATCATCGAAAATGTGATTGAACGTCTGGGAGATGTAGATAAGGTCTACCTGGTGGGGGAGTTTTCAAAGGGGTTAGACAGCCAAATTATCGACCTGATCTTTATCGGTGCCATCGATAAGGAATACCTGGTCAAGTTAATCGATAAGGCAGAGGGCTTGATTAAGCGAAAAATACGCTATTTGATCTACAATCGACAAGAATACGATAAGATCGATTGGAGCAAATTCAGCCCGGAACCTTTGTTGGTGTGGTCAAAAGACTAGTTGACGAATTCAAAAATCCAACATGCCAAAGGGGAGCCTTACATTTTACATGGAAAACTTTGATGTTATTATAATAGGTGCAGGAATTGCCCCCGGCACATCGTGCCGGGGCAATCTCTTTAACCCAATCACCTGGACACCATCAAAATGAGACGAAGAATGGCCAAGAAGCCACTGTATGAAAACCACCTCCATAAACTGGAAGCGCGCTGGTTTGCCATTTACACCCCCTATAAGCGAGAGAAGAGAGCTCTTGAATTGCTCCGAAAGAAGCACATTACCGCTTACCTACCTCTTCAAAGAATCGCAAGACATTACAATCGAAAAGTCAAGTGGGTCGAATTGCCGCTCATTAGCAATTACCTCTTCGTGAAGATTACCAAAGACGAATATGTCAAGGTGCTCCAAACAGATTATGTCAATAATTTCATCCATTTTCATAATAATCTCGTATCAATACCTGAAGAAGAGATTCTGCTGCTGCAGCGGATACTGGGCGAAGAAATGGAGGTGACGGCCGAACGTCAGTTTTTCTATGAAGGCGACCAGGTCGAAATCGTCTCCGGTAACCTGGCAGGTGTCCAAGGACGTCTGCTGAAAGTCAACGGCAAATCACAGGTATTGGTCGATTTGAGCTTTTTGGGTTATACCCTCCAATTGCATATCGATCCGGCATTGCTTCGCAAGAAACAGGCGTCGGATGCATTCATATACGCCGACTAAGTACTAACAGTACTTGGTTTTTATTGCTTTTCTAGGCCGGTAAGTTGCGACTTATCGTCGGCGGAGCCTTACCCTATACCAAAATCACCTATTATTTAACTCAAGTTGAGATGCATAAAGGGTCTTCCGTTAAATGAATTGCAACTTGAACCTCTAATGACATATCTATTCATATGCAAAATTTAGAATCAGACACCCAAACAGTAGAAAATCCTATTCAGATGAATGCGAACGATTTGGACAATGACCTTCGCAAAAAAGTTAAAGGCATTGCCATGATCGGACTCGGTTATGTGGGACTCCCACTGGCTGTCGAGTTTGGTAAAAAGTATCCTACGCTCGGTTTTGACATCAACCCAGAGCGAGTGAAGGAACTGGCAGGCGGTGTTGACCAAACCCTCGAAGTGGAAAACGAGGAGCTGAAAAAAGTCATCGTCTCGGAATGGAATACAGAGAAGGGGCTTCACGTCACAACGCATTCCGACCAACTGGCCCACTGTAATGTTTTCATCGTAACGGTTCCAACGCCTACCGATAAGAACAATCGCCCGGTGATCGTTCCGTTGCAGAAGGCGAGTGAAACGGTTGGAAAGGCTCTCAAGAAAGGAGATTATGTCGTTTACGAATCAACGGTTTATCCAGGTTTGACCGAAGAGGAGTGCATCCCAATCCTGGAAGAAGTTTCTGGACTGACATTTAACGAGGATTTCTTCGTGGGTTACTCCCCGGAACGGATTAATCCAGGTGATAAAAAGCATACGGTTACGAAGATTCGCAAAGTGACTTCGGGTTCTACCCCAGAGGCTGCCCTTTTCATCGACCAGTTGTACCAGTCGGTCATTGAGGCAGGCACCTATATGGCCAGCTCTATCAAGGTGGCAGAGGCCGCCAAGGTCATCGAAAACAGCCAGCGCGACATCAACATTGCATTCGTCAATGAGCTGTCCAAAATTTTCAATCTTTTGGGCATCGATACCTTGGAAGTATTGGAAGCTGCTGGTACAAAGTGGAACTTCCTGCCTTTCCGCCCTGGTTTGGTCGGCGGCCACTGCATCGGTGTCGATCCTTACTACCTGGCGCAAAAAGCACAAGAAGCGGGCTATCACCCAGAGATCATCCTGGCAGGTCGTAGAATGAATGACACCATGGGGCAGTATGTCGCAGGTGCCATCGTCAAGTTGATGATTCAGAAAGACATCAAGGTGAAGGGTTCCAGAATTTTGATGTTGGGCATTACCTTCAAAGAAAATTGCCCGGATATTCGCAATACCAAAGCCATCGATGTCTACCGAGAACTGCAAAGCTACGGTGCCAAAGTTGATCTGTTCGATCCTTGGGCAGACCCCGAGGAGGTCAGACACGAGTATGGCGTCGAAACGACGACAGATATCTCTAAGTTGGAAGGGCAATACGATGCCGTTGTACTGGCCGTATCCCATAAAGAATTCCTTCAGATGGATTTCCAAAAGTTCATGAATACCAACTCGGTAATGTACGACGTCAAAAGCATCCTGCCCAAAGGAAAAGTTGACGGGAGATTGTAAGCAACTCAATTTTCGACCCTGTCAAAAGGGTCGAAAATTGATTCTGATAAAAGATATTTCTTAGAAAGGCCCATAAATTGGAAAAGAAAAACATCCTCGTTACAGGCGGTGCCGGTTTCATCGGTTCCAACATCGTTGAAGCACTCCTTCAAGACGAAAGGGTCGGTAAGGTCCGCATACTGGACAACCTGGCAACCGGCAACCGCAAGAACATCGAACCTTATCTCAAGCGACCTGATTTTGAATTCGTTTGGGGAGATATTCGGGAATACACCACTTGCATCGATGTGTGCAAAGGCATCGACCTGGTCTGCCACCAAGCAGCATTGGGCTCTGTTCCTCGCTCCATCAAGCATCCGGTGACGACCAATAATGTCAACATCACTGGGACACTGAATATTTTCACTGCAGCAAAAGAATCGGGAATCAAAAGGGTGGTTTATGCGGCTTCTTCTTCTACCTATGGCGATAGCAAGGAATTGCCAAAGCGCGAGGATCGAATTGGTTCGCCCATTTCGCCCTATGCAGTCACCAAATTGGTAAACGAGTTGTACGCCAAGGTCTATGGACAGCTGTACAATATGGAGTTCATCGGCCTGCGCTACTTCAACATCTTCGGCCCGCGCCAAGACCCTAATGGGGCCTATGCGGCTGTCATCCCACTGTTTGTCAATGCATTGCTCTACGACCGCGCGCCCAAAATCAATGGCAGTGGCGAACAGAGCCGGGACTTTACCTTTGTCGCCAATGCGGTCCAAGCCAACTTAAAGGCTCTTTTTACAGAAAACACAAAGGCCGTCAACGAAGTGTACAACATAGCTTGCGGTGACCGCCTGACCATCAACGAACTGTTTTTCTACCTCAAAGACCTGGCACATTCAGACCTCGAACCGATCTATGGCCCCGAAAGGGCGGGGGATGTGAAACACAGCCTGGCAGACATTTCCAAAGCCAAGGAACTGCTGGGCTACGAACCCGCCGTCAAAGTTCGCGAAGGCTTGCGCAAGGTTTTCGGTTGGTATGCCGAGCAATTCTTCCACGGTAGAAATATCAAAGAACAAGTAGGCAAGTGACGCCCAACAATTGTCGCTTAAAGCTCTAATACAAGATACATGACTCCTGACAACCGCTGTTTCCTCATCGCCGAAATTGGACAAGCCCACGATGGCAGCCTCGGTATTTTGCATTCTTACATCGATGTGCTGGCCGAGACTGGTGTCGATGCCATCAAATTTCAAACGCACATCGCCGAGGCGGAGAGCAGCCTGCAAGAGCCTTTCCGAGTCAAATTCAGCTATGAGGATGATACGCGTTTTGACTACTGGAAGCGCATGGGCTTTACAAAACCTCAATGGGTCGAGGTCAAAAAGCATTGTGAAGAGGTGGGCCTGGAATTTATGTCTTCGCCTTTTTCCCAGGCAGCAGTCGATCTTTTGGAAGAGCTGGACATCAAGCGTTACAAAATAGGCTCGGGCGAGGTTACCAACTTTTTGATGCTGGAAAAGATTGCTAAAACGGGTAAGCCCATCATCCTATCTTCTGGTATGAGTTCTTTTGAGGAGCTGGATCGCTCGGTGGAATTCATTCGTTCGTTTGGCAATGACTTATCGATTGTGCAATGTACGACGGCTTATCCGACGCCCTACGACCGGCTGGGTTTGAATGTGATCGCCGAGTTGAAGGCGAGGTATCCATTTGCAAAGGTTGGTTTGTCGGAACATACTGGAGAGATTTATGCTGGCATTGCAGCAACGGCTTTGGGTGCAGACTTGCTGGAATTTCATGCGGTGTTTGACAAGCGGATGTTTGGACCCGATGCAACTTCGTCTTTGGAGATCGAGCAGATTCGGGCGTTGGTCAAAGGAGTGCGTTCGATTGAATCGTCTCTCCAAAACCCCATTGACAAGAACGATTTGTCGAATTATAAAGACTTAAAAAAGATTTTTGAAAAATCCCTGGCGGTGAATAAGCCATTGGCCAAAGGACACCTCCTGAGCTTCGATGACTTGGAGGCAAAAAAACCTGCCGGGCATGGCATCAAAGCTTCTTCGTTTCGAGCGGTGCTCGGCAAGGAAGTGACGCGCGACTTGGCCCAATGGGATTTTCTAAATGAGGAGGACTTGGCCTAAATAGCAGCTCCGACTCCCTTACCCTTAATCCACTACTTTGAGTACGAAAAGAAAAATTTGCGTTGTGGTTACGGCTCGTCCTTCCTACAGCCGGATCAAGACGGCCATTCGGGCCATACACGAACATCCCGACCTGGAATTGCAATTGGTGGTAGCAGCTTCGGCGCTGTTGGATCGCTACGGAACAGCTGTGAAGTACATCGAAAAAGACGGATTTCCAATCGCAGCGCGGGTTTTCAATGTCCTGGAGGGCGAAAATCTGACGGCACAAGCTAAGACAACCGGTCTGGGTATTTTGGAATTATCATCGGTTCTAGAACGCCTTTCGCCGGACGCAGTCATCACGGTGGCTGATCGATTCGAGACGATGGCAACAGCGATTGCGGCCAGCTATATGAACATTCCCCTCATCCATATTCAGGGTGGAGAGGTGACGGGAAACATCGACGAGAAGGTTCGTCACGCCATCACCAAGCTGTCGGATTTGCACCTGGTGGCTTCTGAAAAAGCCAAGGAGCGCGTCATCAGAATGGGGGAGGAATTGCAGAAGGTACACAACACGGGTTGTCCTTCCATCGACTTGGCGGAGGAAATTTTGCAAAAGCCGGCACTGGATTTTGATCCCTTCGAACGCTACGGTGGAGTGGGGCGGATCAATGGCTGGGAGGATGGCTACATCGTGGTGTTGCAACATCCGGTGACCACCGAATATGCTGAGTCTAGAACCCACATCGAAAAAACGCTCCAGGCCATTCACGACTTGAAAAAGCCGACCTTCTGGTTTTGGCCCAACGTAGACGCTGGCTCGGACGGTACCTCCAAGGGTATTCGCTCTTTTCGGGAGCAAAACGACATCAACCACATCTATTTTTTCAAAAATATGGAAGGCCGTGATTTTTTGCGCTTGCTGTACAACGCAGAATGTCTGATTGGCAACTCTTCCGTTGGCATCCGGGAATGTGCCTACATGGGTGTGCCGGTGGTCAACATTGGTTCGCGCCAAAACGGTCGGGATCGGGGGCAGAATGTGATCGATGTTGGTTACGATGGCCAGCAGATCAAAGAGGCCATCCTACAGGCCATTGGGCAGGAGCGCAAGCAAGACTTTACCTACGGTGGAGGCGACGCTGGAAAAAAGATCGCTGACATTGTAGCGACCGCTCCGCTGGATTTCAAAAAAGTACTGCAATATTAATATGCTAAAGCTTCACATAGCAGAGACACAGGATTTTTCTCCTGCAGTAATGGCTACTTTGCAAGAGCGATTTGAGCTGACGACCGGTTCGTTGAAACGGGAGGAACTCCGACAAAAGCTGCAGGAGGTAGACATTTTCTGGTTTCGTCTAGCATACAAAATTGATGCGGAGGTGCTGGATGAAAGCAGTCGTTGCAAATACCTCGTCAGCCCGGTTACTGGCATAGACCACATTGATGAGGCGCTTTGCGAAAAGTTGGGTGTAGGTATTGTTTGTCTGCGCGGTGAAAGAGAATTTCTGAAAGAAGTGCGGGCAACGGCAGAACACACCATGTTGTTGGCAATGCTATTGATGCGGCAAGCAGCGCCGGCTGTCCAGGATGTGGAGGCGGGCCAGTGGCGTCGTGATTTGTTTCGCGGCTATGAACTCTACAAAAAGAAGGTGGGCATCGTGGGGTATGGACGATTGGGGGCTATCGTAGCGGATTACTGCCATGCCTTTGGTTGCGAGGTTGGCTTTGTCGATGTGGAGGCAAAGGAGCATCCAACGCACATTAGAGTATATGATTCCCTGGAAGCGTGTATTCGAGAAAGTGACATCATTTCCATTCACGTACCTTACAATCAGTCGACACACCATCTTTTCGATGCAGCTGTTTTCCAGCACTTCGATGCAAACAAGTGGCTCATCAATACCAGTCGAGGGGGCATTGTCGATGATGCAGCTTTGTTGAAAGCACTGCAAGAGGGTAGATTGGCTGGGGCGGCCTTGGACGTATTGTACGGTGAACCAGCGGTGAGCGATAATCCCTTGATTGCGCACGCCCGGGTGCATCGCAACTTGCTCATCACGCCGCACATCGGAGGATGTACCTACGAATCCTTTGAAAAGACCGAAGCATTTATTGCGCAAAAGCTATTCAAAAAAATCAGCCATCAAGCAGTTGTATAACATATTGGGCATTATTCCGGCCAGGGCAGGCTCCAAGCGGGTTCCAGGCAAGAATAAGAAAAAGCTGGCAGGGAAGGAGTTGGTTCGCTACGCGATTGAGGCTGCTCTTCAGTCGACAGAAATTACAGACTGGGTACTCAGCTCTGACGATGAAGACATCCTAAACATTGGAGCAGATTATCCGAATGTACATGCCCTCCGCCGCCCAGAGGAAATATCTGGTGATCGCGCACCGGCCATCACTTATGTCGAACACGCCCTCGATCAATTGGGAAAGTCCTTTGACTATACTGTCATCATTCAGCCGACTTCCCCTTTTACAACGGGCGCTGATATTGACAATACCATTCGCATGCTGTACGGCGGCCAGGCTGATTCTGCTGTCTCGGTGATGAAGCTGGACCATGCCATCCACCCGGTGAAACTCAAGCGGATGGAAGAACAAGTATTAAAACCCTTTTGGGAAGAAGAAGGTGGCCGAATGGCAGCCCACGAGCTTCCTGAATTATATGTCCGCAACTGCTCTGTTTATGTCTCTTCCATTGCGACGATCAAAGATCGGAAGATTATTGGAGACAAATGCCTGGGCTACGAAATGCCTCGGGAGCGTTCGATCGACATCAACGATCCCATTGATTTTGAATTTGCAGAATTTATCTTGAATAAAAATGGAAAGTAAAGCAAAAGGAAGCTTTGAAGGTTGGAATGAGGTGTGGAAGAACCAGTCGGAGGAGAAAACCCTCAATCCCTACTATACCGAAAAGGAACCTACCAACATCTATCAGTTTTGGCAGAAAGGATACGCGATCGACCTATTGAATTTGATCAAGGACAAATCGTATACTGCCTTTTGTGAGCTGGGGTCGGGTAGAGGTACCACTACGATGTACCTTGCGAAGGAGGGTTACACGGATTTGACGATGGTCGATCTGGCGGAGCAGGGCTTTAAGGTGGCTTCCTACAGCTTCAACCACTACAAGCTGCCCATGCCGAAGATGATTCTGGAAAACGTAGAACGAACAAACCTCTCGGCAGCATCTTTCGATTGTATTTACAACATCGGCTTGTTGGAGCATTTTGACGATCCGACACCCACCCTGGAGGAAGCCTTCCGCTTATTGACAAAAGGAGGCATGATCTACATGCCGATCGTACCGGTTCAGCCATTTTATAAATCTTTTTTCCAACGCCTTTTTCTCAACCCACTGGGCTTGGCAAAAAAACTGGTCAAGCAAGCATTGCCCAGCAATAAAAAGGATGGTGGAAACATCAACCGGACCGATTATCGTCCTGAATTCTACATTGATATTTGTAAAAAAATAGGCTACAAAAACGTTCAGTGCATTCCGTACAACCCCTACTGGAAAATCAATCCGGATGGAAGTTCTGGAAATGAATTTACGCTGTCTTGGTATAAATGGTATTACCGCACTTTCAAGAAAAATAAGACGTTGACCTTGCAGACCAGTAGTCTTTTTGATCTGTGTTTCTTACTGATAGCTGATAAAGAATGAAGACGGATATAGCCTACATCGTATCTCACGGATTTGCCGCTCGGATGATTATTCAAACCAATCTCCTGGGCTTATTGGTGGCGGATGGCAAAAAGAAGGTGGCCTTGATCGCTCCCGACGAGGAAGACGACAACCTGAGAACCTACTGTGAAAAGCATGGGGTCGACCTATACGAATTCAATCCGGCTTCCAACTTCTGGACCAGCCAGTACATGGAGGCGCGCAAATACTTTCTGGAAGACATCCGGAAGAATCCGGCGCTCTGGGAAAAACACATCTATGCCACCCGCTTTACCAAAGGGCGCAATCCCTGGCGGCACATCCGTCCTCGCTTGCTGATGTTTTTTCACAATTTGAGAAAATGGTGGCCCGGACTGAAAGATTTGTACAAGAGAAGAGAAGAAAAACAATTGGAGTCGCCCGAGGCGGCACAGCTGTTAGAGAAAATCGATCCAAGCGTATTCATCTCTACCTATCCGGTCAATCTGTCGGAAGCTATGATGCTCAAAGCGGCCAACGAGCAAGGCATTAAGACGGTCATCCACCTATTGAGCTGGGACAACATCAGCTGTAAAGGACACTTCCCGGCCTTGGCCGACGAATACATTGCCTGGGGACCGATCATGGAGCGTGAGTTGATGGAGTATTATCAGATTCCAAAGGAAAAAATACATGCGCAAGGGGTTCCTCATTTTGATCTGCATGTCCGCAGTCGTCAAGCACCCAATCCGGCACCCTATTTAAAAGAATTGGGCTTGGACCCTTCGAGACCGTATCTTTTTTTTGGAATGAGTTCGCCGCGCTTTGCGCCAAAGGAAATCGACATTGTCGAGTGGCTGGCCAAGTCGGTCAAAGAAGATGTCTTTGGAAAAGACATCCAGTTGATCATCCGCCCGCATCCTCAGAACGTCCAAGGAAGCATGGCAGACCAATCTTGGCTTCCGAGATTGAAGGCCCTCCACAGCGGCAGGGTTCGGGTAGACTTTCCAGACTTGGTAAAAAGTAAAATGCCTTGGAGCATCCGACAAAAAGACATGGAGCGTTTGTCCCAACTGCTCGTCGGTGCTTCGATCAGCTATAATTCGGGCAGCACCCTGAGCATCGATGCTTTGATGTGCGGCGTACCGGTCGTCCTGACGTCCTTCGATGGAGATGCCGAGTTGTCCTACTGGGCGTCCGCCCGCCGTTTGATCGACTACACCCACTTGAAAAAACTGATTGCCATAGGAGGGGTCAGCGTGGTTTCGTCTTACGAAGAGCTGACAGCTGTGAGCCAAAAATACTTGGAACAACCGTCCTTTAATATGGCCAATCGTCAGAAGACGATCGAAGAGCAGTGTACGGGGAATGAAGACTTCAAGACGCCAGTCATTGCAGAGACCATCCGTGCGATAAACAACACAACCAATGAGCGAAACAATCAAGGCAGCTACGTCCAGCCTGTCAACTGAAACCCGACAACCCAACTTTTTGGTGATCGGTGAGCGGCGGAGCGGAACAACGACCCTGGCCCGATGGATGCAAGCCCATCCTGGTATTTTTTTGCATCCACATATGGACATCGGTTACTTTATCGACAAGGAGTTGGTCGGTCGAATGGAGTGGTTGGAAGGTGCAGTGGACTATGATCGATGGGGAGAGGAACACTCAAAGGCGGCGTATATTGACAAGTTCCGCGAAGCATCTGAGGCACAAAGCGCCATAGGAGAAAAGAGTGCGGATTACTTTTTCTGGACACACAGCCACCAGCGGATCAAGGAGTATTTTCCGGACATTAAATTGCTGATTACCCTCAGAAACCCTGTGGAGCGGGCCTGGTCGATGTATTGGAATGAGCGGGGCAAGGGTCGGGAGCAATTGAGCTTCGAAGAAGCGATTGAAGCGGAGCAGGGGCGGATCGAAAAAAGCGACTATGCGCGCAATCATCTGTCTTATGTCAGCAGAGGGTTTTACGATGAGAGCCTGGAACGCCTCTATCGGACCTTTGCACCGGAGCAAGTCTATGTATTGATTTTGGAGGAGTCGAGGCGTGAGCCGCAGAAATACATGAAGGAGGTCTACAACTTTTTGGAGGTCGACGATGCGCAAGGATTCGATAATGTCGAAAAGCAGTTCAATCGAAATTGGGCGACTGTTCCGCGCGAAATCTTTAAAAAGTATCCTGCATTGGGTGCCTTGGAAGCTAAGTACTTCTGGTTGATTTCGAAGGTATCCCGGAGGCTCTACCGGAAGAATGTCTACAAACGGCGTCGGATGATGCTCTTGTTGTCCAAGCCTTTTCGCAAGAGTAAAGAAAGCTTTAAGATGAAGGAGGCCACCCGGGCAAAGCTTCAGGCGTTGTACAGGCCACACATTCAGAAATTGGAGCAAATGCTCGGTAAAGACTTATCGGTTTGGTTACAAGATTGAAAAACGGTATAAAGCGCAAGTTGGCCAACTTCCTGGCAACAGACAGTTCGTATCACTTTTTGGTGCAAGATTGGAGCAGCATCAATGATCTTGGGGTGTTGGAAAAAGTATTTAGCACAACCTTCTTTCAGTTCGACTTGATACCTGTACAGCCAAATTTGGAGAACTACCGAAATGTGCTGGTTTTGTCGCCACATCAGGATGATGAAAGCATTGGAGCAGGCGGCTTGTTGCTGAAACTGGCAGCCAAAGGAGCGAATCTCCACGTGTTGTATACAACCGACGGTGCACAAAACAATCTTGGTATATCGGTGGCTGAATCGGTCGAGCTTCGCAACAAGGAGGCCAAGAAAGCCCTCTCTTACATCGGTGCGAGCTTCCACCAGATGAAGGTGTCGAATATCCGTCCGACCATCAGTTTGGAGAATGTCAAGGAGCTATCGGCCTACATACATCGGCTTAATCCCGATCTTATACTGGTTCCTTGGTTCCTAGATACGCCGGTGAAGCACCGGCTGGCCAACCACATGCTCTACTTGGCCCATCGTCGGAAACCCTGGAAGGGCGATTGCGAAATCTGGGGCTACGAAGTACACAATCACCTCTATCCGAACATCGCCATTGACATTACGAAAGAAATAGATCGGAAGACTGAAATGATCACTTGCTTTGAGTCGCAGAATCAGTCTTTTAAAGATTATCCGCACATTACCAAAGGCTTGAATGCCTACAACTCCAAGTTTTTGAAAGGAGCGGATTTTGCGGAGCTTTATTTTGGTTTGCCACATGAGGAATACCTGGGACTGGTCGAGAAATTTTTCCTGACAAATAAGGAGCAAATTTATAGAGGAGACGATCAGTATGTCCGCAACATGAAGGAGTTGGAAAAGGAAATAGTGACTGCGTGAAGGGAGGAGCATCTTCTGCAAAGTACATTCTTCTTTCCAGCCTGTTTTCAAAAATGGTGTTGCTGGTGTCCAGTATTGTCCTGGCGAGAATTCTAAAGGTGGAAGACTTTGGCTACCTGCTGACCTTGAATATTATTTTTAGCTTTATCAACCTATTTTCCATCAGTGGTTACGAGTTTTATTTTATTCAAAACCGATCCCACGAAGGAGCAGATGAGCTAAAGTTGTTGCGGCAGGTTTTTAATTTGCGCGTACTGCAGTCCACGCTTTTGTTTCTCGCAACGAATGCCATCGGCCTATACATTTTCATCTACTCGGATAAGATGCTGGCCGTGCTGCTTTTTATTACTTCCTTTTTGTTTCTCATTGGCTTGATCTCCAAACCGGAGGAAACCTTTTTGTCCAAAGCGCTGGACTATCGGACCATTTCACTATCGGGCTTTGCCCGGGATTTAACGGGGAGTATTTCCAAGATAGCCTTTGCTCTTTTGGGTGCCGGACCCCTGACTTTCAGTCTGGGAAATGTGATTGGAAATCTTTCTTTCAGCTCCATCATCAAGTTTCGGCACAACTTAAAATTGCTCCAAAAAACAGAGATCCGCGATTCGGTGGATGCCTATTCGACCATTCGGAAGTTTGGCTTTCATTTGTTTTTGAATACAGCAGGTGGCTTTTTTACCAAGCAGGTTGATAAGATATTCATCGCTTCTTACTTCAGTAAAACGGAGCAGGGCATTTATCAGTTTTCCAACAACTATGCGGGTTATGCCTTCAATGCATTGATTGCGCCGCAGAGCAGCATGGTGTTGTCCTTGATGGCTAAAAACAAAGACAACCAAAACTACCTGCTTCGGCTGTTCAAACATTATGGCATTATATCGGGCTTGGTGATTGCGCCGCTGGTCATCTGGGTTTTTACGATGGCCTCGGAAATCATTCCGCTTGTTTTTGGCGATAAATGGATCGGTGCTATCAACCTGTTTCGGGTTTTTATCATCTATTATTTTATAAAGATTTTGCTGTATCCGACCAATGGCATTTTGACCTCTTTTGGTCGTCCAGATTTAAAGGCCAAGGTGACGCTTTATTCCTTTGCAGTGATCGTTCCAATTCTCGGTTTTATCTCTTATGCCGAATTCGACATCATTTATTATGGTTTGGTGTTCATCACCATTGCCAGTCTGTCGGATGCCGTTTGTATGGTTTTGGGGTTCCGTTTTATGGGGACATCGGTTGTGCAATTTTTAAAAGAGCGAATCAGAATCATCCTGCCGTTCCTACTTTTGATTCCCTTGTTTTTGTGGATTCAACAAATGGACTTGTCCTATTTGACCGTTTTGATTTTGAGCTTTGTAGGAACCATACTGGCCATTTACGGGATGGTCAACCTTCGGTCGGAAGCGTTTTTGGAATCCTTGTCGACTTTCATCAAGAATGATCGACTGTTGAATATTGTATCTAAGTTTTTGATAAAGAATTATTTCTAATCATACACCAGTCATATGAATTTAAAAAATGCGATATCGGTTATCACTTCGCCTAAAAGGTTGTCAAATAGCATCAATTATAGGCTGAAGAATAAGAAGGTCAATAGATTGTATCAGGATGCTATCAAAAATAATCCAGAGACTTTTCAGCAAATCAGAAAGGTGTTGGAGCATTTTCATGGCGGTGGTGGCTACGTTCGGCAGTTCCAGGATTTTAAGGTGTTCAGCCTCTACCAAATTCTAAATGAATACAAGCCGAAGGTTTCCATCGAATTTGGTTCTGGTGTGTCTACTTATGCCTTTTCAAAATATGCCACAGAGAATCCTGGGGTGAAGCATACGACTGTGGAGGAGAGTGAAAAATGGATGGCACATACCAAGGGCCTCATTCAAGGCATCGGCATTGATCCGGAAAAAGTCAACTGGGTGCATGGTGAAAAAGTGATTGACCAAAGCGGAGAATTAACGGAAATTCACGTCAAACAGGAATTCCCTCAAGCTTTTGATCTGGTTTTTGTCGACGGTCCTACACTGAAGATCAACAACGTCCAAAATTCGGAATACATCAATACGGACATTTTCAGAATATGTGAGCACAACTATCCCAAAGTTATTGTTGTAGATATTAGGATGTATACTGTTAAACAGATTCAAAAGCGCATCGGGCATCTGTACCACTGTGAAGAAAGCCACCTATTCGAAATTTTGAAAAAGGATGTTAGAGATAAATTTAATTACTACACCGTTTTTATCAGAAAATAATAGTGGTCGCCTTGCATCCTGAATCGCAGAATTTACGTCTAACCAGCTACCACATACTGCTTAAATCAGGTGAATATGGAATTTTTTGAAAAAATAAGGCGCAAGATTGTCTACCATCTTCTGAAGCCTTTCAAGAAGGGAAACATTATCTACAGCTACGATACCATCGGTATTGATGCATTGCAATCGGCTCACGAACTGACGGTCCCTTCGGGTTGCTTTTTTTCTGGTAGTATTTCCATTGGAAAGTATTCTACCTTCGGGCCAAGGTGCTTTTTTCGGGGACAGGTAGAGGTCGGCAACTATTGCCAGTTTGGCGCGCAGGTCTCCTTTCATTCCAGAAATCATCCTACAGAATATCTGACGACCTACAATGGTCGAATGTTATTTGATGGTGAGCTGAAGCCCTTGACACTGAGCAACAGCAATAAAATCACAGTCGGCAACGACGTATGGATTGGCCATGGTGCGACCATCCTGAGTGGTGTCAGCATCGGAAATGGTGCCATCATTGGAGCCGGAGCGGTCGTGACAAGAGACGTCCCTCCTTACGCCATTATTGGAGGCATACCTGCCAAGATCATTCGCTATCGATTCGACGAAGAAACCATTCAGGAGATTTCCAGTCTAAAGTGGTGGGAAAAGACACCTGAAGAGTTGAAAAACATTAAACATTTATTTTTTAAAAAGCATACGATCAATGAATAAGCTTTTAGTAACAGGTTCTTCCGGTCTCATCGGCTCGGAAGTCGTCCGCCATTTCAACGAACTGGGATGGAAGATCTACGGCATAGACAATAATATGCGTGCCGATTTTTTTGGTCCGAAGGGCGATACCCGCTGGAATCAGCAGCAATTGTTGAAGCAATGTGAGCATTTTGAACACATCGAATTGGACATTCGCGATCGCAAAGCTGTGCTGGAATTGTTTGAATCCCTCCGACCAACACACATCGCACACACTGCAGCACAACCCAGCCACGACCTGGCCGCTTCTCGCCCTTTCGACGACTTTGATGTCAACGCTGTTGGAACCCTAAACCTCTTGGAGGCTGCCCGTCAGTTTTGCCCGGAATCTCCTTTTGCGCATATGAGTACCAACAAGGTTTATGGAGATGCACCGAACAAGCTCAATTTGATTGAAAAAGAAACCCGCTGGGAATACGGCGATGAAGCATATTTCGGTGGCATCAAGGAGTCGTTTACCATCGATCAATCTAAGCACTCTCTATTCGGAGCCTCCAAAGTGGCTGCCGATATTATGGTGCAGGAGTATGGCCGCTATTTTGACATGCCAACCTGTGCTTTGCGTGGCGGTTGCCTGACCGGCCCGAACCACTCTGGTGTCGAATTGCATGGCTTTTTGAGCTACCTCATTAAGGTGAACATCACAGAAGGG
>JBCCSZ010000059.1:0-29377 GCA_039199225.1 Bacteroidota bacterium | reverse complement strand
TTGAGAATGGCCTGTTTGAGATTACGTTGAGGGATTGATCTATAGTGTTTTAAAAGTCGAGAAATGAAGCAGTATTTTATCTATTTATTGTGTATACCTTTTCTATTTGGTAGTTCCTGCGGAAAAGATGATTTGGGGATCAATCGTAAAATGATTGGCCTGTTGAATGGTGAAAGATGGGAGGCGAAGGGTAACTTTACTTACAACCTGCCACATGGTATTGGACTAGATATTCGGTTTGAAATTTATAATAGCGCAGGAGAACTCAGGGAAAAGCTATTGATATTTAAGGTACCATTTGAGGTAGGGAATTACCCAATTACCATTGCAAGTATTCGAGATACAAAAGAAGAAATAGGAGCTGTCTACTGGACATTGTCTAATGACGGCGATGTTATAGACGATACTTATGAACTTTATGTTCCTGCTGAAAATACAATCAGTATCACAGAGGCTGATACGATTAGACACATCCTAAAAGGCGAGGTCAATGCGACCTTTTTAGTCGATCCATTGGATGTAGAAGATACGGACGTAGATACAATTCGAATTGAGAATGGCCTGTTTGAGATTACGTTGAGGGATTAGTAACTGTATCCAGGCATTTTTAAACAGCCTTTCTCCCTGCCGTGAAAGCTTTCCGATACCGCCAAATGACCCAAATCAACAAAAGCGTCCCCAAACTAGAGGAACCAATTTGACTCCAAGGCTCCCAGCCCGTCAGTACGGTTCCAGCTGCTGCCGAAAACAACGCGGAAAAGGAAGAGGTCATCTTCAGAAAATGTTCTGGCAACCAAGCCTGTGGCCATTGCAAAACCTTGAAAATCCGAAGGAAGTCGTAGATAAGTATAACCATCAGAAAGCCCAACAAATAATAGATGACACTCATATGCCAAACGATGTTGATGCTTTGAAGATTCCACACAAAGAGACTAGCGACCCCCAAAAGAACCAACGCAGCCATTAGTTCGATCCGGCCGGGGCCGATGGTTTTGTATTTCAGCGCACGAAAGCCAGTGAACGTCACATAGGAGCTGTGTATCGTAATGAGTGTCAAAAAAGGACGATTCCGAAAAAAGAAAACACCCGCCAAAGCCGTCAAAATAACAATGGACATCAGCATCAGATACAGGCGGCCAAATCGCTGGTGGTTGCGGCCACCTTTGGCAGTTACAAAGGGGGCAATCCCAATGCCCAGTGCCAGGGTTCCTGCAATGATATGTATTAAAATGTTGTATTGGTGCAGCATGGATGCGTTTTTTAAGAATATTTGCAATGCACCAAAAGTCTTTCAATGATCGCTGATAGTCAATGATTTAGGTGTGAACCCATCCTGTGGAGGCGTGAAACGAGCCTATAAGTGCGCAAAAATCAGAGCCGAATCAAGGACTTGACAGCGCCGAGGTAGGTCTGCCCATTTTTGATGGTCGGAATATCTGGAGCGAGGAACTCGATGAGGTAGTGGTTTTTGTCAAATGGACGGATGACCTTGATGTATTTCTTATTGAGAATGTACTTCCGATGAACCCGCAGGAAATTGTCTGGTAAGCGTTTTTCCAAAAAGCCTAAAGAATAGTCACAAAGACTTTTGGAGCCCTCTGCGTCGTAGACATAGGCGTATTTGTCATAAGCTTCTATCAACGCAATTTGCTGGCAAGCCATTAAATGAATACCTCCAGATTTTTTGATGGGGATGTTTTCGAGTAGGTCAATGGTTTCTTCTGCTTCTGCTACCATTTCTTCTTCAGGACTCTTAAAAGGATCAAAGTGATAATAGTAGGATACCCCCAATATGGTGGAGATGATGACATTGAATAAGCCACCCCTACTGACAAAGGGGCGATAATTAGCTATGTGGTCTTTCAGCAAAGTCCGAAAAAACCATTCAACTTCCGTGGCGAGCAGCCCAATGGCAATAAACAAGCCCACCATGGTCAATATCCTGTAGAATGGATGGGCAATCCGGCGATTGAACCAGTCCTGATTGGTGGTGACGACAAGAAGGGGGAAGCCAATAAAAAAGCTGGTCAAGCTGTGTAAAAGGATCAAATGCCATAGGTTGCTGTCAAATCCCAAGGAATAGGTCCCTATACCAAGGCCAATACCCACCAGCAAAATTGCCGGGAGGTAATAAAGGGAGGGCTGCATCTTCCAGTTGCTCATTGTAAAGTTTGAAAACCAGAAGCAAATTAACCTAAGTTGTGGATAACCAGAAGAGATTCACAACTAAAATTAAATTGGACAACGCCTGCATTGAGCCCTTACCCGTTTTGCAGTTTTTTCAACGACGCAAAGCAATGACCTTCTTGCTGCCAACGCAAACAAGCAGTTCCTGATTGGAAGCGACCGGCGAAAGGAAAATAGCGTAAGGGTCCGACCGATACTCCGGTGGATAGCCTTTCCATATAACCTGCCCGTTCGAAGGATTAATCATCTGCAAGCTGCCCGAAGACAAAAATATCCAGGACTGCTCCACCGCAGGTGGCATCAGCATACTGGCCTCCAAAGCTGTCTCCCAAAGGATGCTGCCATCTTGAATATTTAGGCAGATCATCGGACTGGGATAGGGAGAGCGTGCGCCAACAATGACATTTCCCCGAGGGCCAATCGCCATCGTTTTGAGGAATTTATAATTTGGAAAAGGCACACGCCAAATTTCTTCGCCATTATTGCGATCTACAACCATCACTTCCTTGCTGGTCATAGCTGCCAGGTATTTTCCATTAATGCCAATTTCATAAACGCCAGCATCTTCAGAACGGGTAGCGCCCGTAGAATCTGTCTGAGTGAAATGAGGCACTTCATACCCCCACTGAAACTGGCCACTACCGAGCTCAAAAACCAATAGTCGCCCATTTTTGGTCGGTGGCTCATCGGCAGCTGGAAAAATGACCGTACCGACATACAACTTCCCATCGACCAGCTCTATGTCAAAGGCTGTTTGGAGTTCAACTCCTTCCGGCAGCAATTGCTCAAGTGGAATGCGAAGGTCCACCTGGCCATTGCTTTTAGCCATCCGAACAACTTCCCCTCGCCGGCCCAGGTACAAATAGCCGTCCTGCTGTTTCATCGGGATACTGACAGATAATAAGGGGTCCAAAGGAGACTCCCAGCGCATTTGGCCATTTGCTTTGTCATAGGCTCTCACCCATTCAGAGTGGTTGAGGTACAGCGTCGATTCGTCTTGCAAAATTTTGGAGGAAGCCAAAGAACGACCCGTACCCAAATCGATGTTCCATTCTTTTTGACCATCCTTCAGACTGACCTTCGTAAGGCTGGTATCAGAAGCCACGTAAACCCAGTCGCCATCGATGGCTGGCTGTACGCGATTGTCAAAGTCACTCGGAATGTCATAGGACCAAACGACCTCTCCGATCTGTTCACTCGGACTTGGTATTTCTGCGCTGTTGTTGGCAGGTGCTACATCGGACTGTTGGCAAGAAAACAGCAGGAGTCCGAAGACTCCTGCCAGATAAAACTTTATAGTTTGCATAAGTTGGCAATTGTTTGATTAGCGACGAGGAACACCCAGGTCGAATTCCAGGATATTGATCAAAACGCCGCGAACAAGTGGGTGATTTTTTTCTTCCGCATGGTTCAAACCAGGCAGTGCTTGAAAAGTCAAGTTGTTGCCACCCGCTGGTAGCATGAAAGGTGCCTGAGAAACGGATGGGAAGAAGGCGTCACTGGTCCAGTTTCCGCCAGGTCCAAAAGAACCATCAAGGAGGAAATTATAGTCTAGCTGTTGCCAGCTGTTAAGACTCAAGAAACCTTGTAGGTAACCCTGGGCGACATAAATGTAGTATGCCCCAGCGATAAATCCAAAGATACCTCCCCAGTTAAAGTAGTTGAAAGCTGTTTGTGTGTTATAGAAAAATTGCTGTAGGTAGATGATTTGTAGAAGAACATCTATGGTGGCAGCTATACCGTATTCTACACCGGCGTCATCACCATTGGTGTTGAGACCAGATTCTGCCAATCTCCAAGGAGAATACCAATCTTCTGCACCAAAAAGCAAGAATGTTTCTGGGGCGATGCTATTTGCAAAGGCTCCGTTCAAGTTGTTTAGGAAAGCACTACCAGGAACCATATCCTGTGCAATCGGATCGTTGAAACCAGCATTACCACCGTTTAAGACGGCTTGTAAAGCAGGTGCTCCAAGCAAGTTGAGAACTGCATTGGTAATAGCGGCAGCCTGCGCGCTTCCAAACTCGCGAATCCAGCCTTGCGCTAAGTCATTGACCCACCAGCCGATGACTGTTCCGGCATTGTTCATTGCGTTGTTGATGAGAGGACCTCCCAAGTGAGGTGTTCCCATTGTGATCAAAGCGGCTGCGTTGTGACCGTCATCAATAGCACGGCGGCTCAACAATCCTCCCATACTGTGGGCAATGATGATGTCATCGGTCCGGAAGTTATTGAAACCTACATTGGCTTGGTTAATATCTATATTGATGTTGTCAATGCTGTTTACATTATCGTTGTAATCCAGCACATTGTTGTTAATGAGGAAGTTGTTGAACAAAAAGGGAGCAGTGTTCAGCCAGGCGTCGTCGTCGTTGAGGCCGTGGACAAAATCAACCCTTTGTTGTGCAGTTGCCATTCCCTGAAATAGGACAAAGGCTAAAAGGAGGAAAAAATGAATTGGACGTTTCATATGATGATATGATTTAAAGCTAATTTTAAAAGGAAAATAATGCTTAGGCAGATCGTAGTTATTGATTGATTTAATGCTAGGAACTGCTAAATAAAAGTTGCGATTTTATGTATCACAACGGACTTGGTTAACGGAATTTTACCGTGTGTTCAATAGACTGTTTGCGGTCTTGATCGTAGAAGGTCGTATTGAGGAAATTCCGGGCGATGTTACCAGACATTTCGGATACCTTCTTTCCCTCGTAGTACAGTTCTGTACGCTCCACTTCGGAAGTACTGAGATTCATAGTCATCTTCACCTGCAAGTTAACGCGAACAGATGGGTCGTGTGGTGCAGTTGCCATGAAGCAATCAACATCATAGCGACTGCGCCCCAACTCTGTTACATCACATCCACGACGGCGGGCATCCTCGATCATTTCCTTCACTGGCAAGTTGGGATCGTAGGCAGGAACTGGGTTTTCTTTACGTACTCTTGTTTCCCGCTTAGGACTTTGCATCTCTGCTGGAACGCGCTCCTCGTAGCGGCTGCCTTTAAAGGTAAAAGTACCATGGTCGTCATAGAGCGAGATATTGGCAGGAACTTCTTTTACGTAGCGATCGTCATTTGCTTCATAGCTTCGCTTGTCCGCTGAAACGGGTCTGGTTTCAATGGCATTGACTATGGTGAGGTCGAACTGATCGGAGCCTCTGTACTCTCGGGCTTGCATTTGTATCTCTGGACTTTCGTAGGTACTTGTCTTAGCAGTACGGGCCAGACTTTTATCGCCTGGCTCGCTTTCGAGTTCGGTTACTTGACCTGCAGAAACAGAAATGGTATTCTCTGGCAGATCGTCAAATTGACCAGTTTTTGGTGCTACACTTTTCATAGCATCGTCGTTATTACAGCTGATGGTGAGCACAGCCAAAAGCGACGCGAAAAATACGATAGGAATTGCTTTGGTTAACATGAAATTTTATTTGAGTGAATAAAAAATGGTTTTATTATTCAATAAAAGATTGGACCCCTAGTGAGCATTAACACTGGGGTATTTAGCTTGAAAGCTGGATTGAATCCGTGAAAGGATGTGTAAGTACAGAAGCATTGCTTGAGCAGCAATTTGCCTCTTCTGCCTTTTAATATCTATTTTGTAGAAAAGGTAATCACAAGATCAAAAAAAAATTTATTAAAAGCTCAATTTTAACTTAAAATCTTCCTGGATTAAAAAGCTTTATTTCCAAAGAGGTTTTTTTATTACAGATGATTTCAGCGACCAGCTTGCCACTAGCCGGCCCAAGACTCAAGCCCATCATCGCATGCCCCGTTGCCACCGTCAGATTTGTGAAGCCTGGCATCCGGCCGATGTATGGCAAGCCGTCGGGTGTGCAAGGTCGGAAGCCGTGCCAAACGGCTTGCTGTGGTGGTGTTTCTATTTCAAAATCAGGATAGTAACGTGGCATGGAAGCCACAATGCCTCTTAGGCGGGACATATTGATGGAAGGGTCCAGGTTGCTTATTTCCAGCGTACCACCGATTCGGAGGTCGGTCCCCATGGGCGTGACGGCTACTTTGGCCTCTGTCAGAATGGTCGGCACCGAAGGTCGCCTGTCTGGATTTTGAAGGGTCAGGGAGTAACCCTTGCCATCTTGCAACAACATTTTCAACTGTAAGGCTTTTAATACCCTCGCAGACCAAGAGCCAGCTGCCAATACCAATTGCTCTACTTCAATGCGTTCTCCTTTTTGTGTTTTGATGTGAGAAATACTTCCCCCGCGTTCTGCAAAGCCTGTTATGTAAGTGGATGGAATGAATTGTACGCCTTGTTGCAATAAATATTTCCGCAATTGCTCCATCAGTTGGTTGGGATGCAAATGTGCATCGCCTGGATAGTAGACAGCTCCCTCTGCATTCGTCGGAAGATTTTGCTCAACTTGATGGATTTGTGAAGCTGAAAAAACCTCGGCCTTTAGCCCTAGCTCAACGGCCTTTTCTGCATGCCGCACTTCTTCTTCAAAAGTACTTTTCTTTTGACAAAGCATCAAAAGGCCCTTGTCTTCGTAAGCAAATTCCAGCTCTGGGTTGGTATTGAGTTCTTTGTAAAGCTGTTGGCTCAACCAATTGAAGTCTCTGAGTACCGGAATGGCTCGCTCTACCTTCTCTGGTCGGCAAGAACGATAAAACTGCCAAATCCACTGTATCAGGGAAAGGTCCAGACGAGGACGAATATAGAAGGGGCTACTGTTGCTAAACATCCAACGAATGCCTTGGGCCATCACCCCAGGTGCTGCCAAAGGGATGAAGTGGCTAGGAACAATCATTCCTGCATTTCCATGAGAACACCCATCCTTCCAGTCGTCTTTATCGACAAGAACCACTTCTGCTCCTTCCTGCTGTAGATAATAAGCTGTGCAAAGTCCAATAATACCGCCTCCTATAATGTGTACTTTCATATCAAAATCAAATAACTTGAAACCCATGCGCATAAGGGTCGTCGTCCTCTACTATAATGGTGTTGTATCCGATGATTTTTGCCCAGCCTTCTATTGAGGGGACAATGGCTTGGTAAGGACCGCACTCGACCGTGTCTTCAACCCTACCTTTAAAACTGCTGCCAATAATGCTTTCGTGTACAAAAGTATCACCCTTTGCAAGCTTACCTTGCGCAGCCCACTGGGCCATTCTGGCCGAAGTGCCTGTGCCACAGGGAGAGCGATCAATTGCTTTATCGCCATAGAAGACAGCATTCCGAGCCTGCGCTTCTTCAGACTGTGGTGCGCCAGTCCAAAGCACATGGCTCAGTCCATTGATTCTTGGGTCCAAAGGGTGAACAAAAGAATGGGAGACATTCAACCGCTTGCGAATGACCGGACTCCAGCGGATGAGGTCTGCGGCTGTATAATCACTTAAGTCTTTATAATTGTCTTGCGGGTCTACAATCGCATAGAAATTTCCGCCAAAAGCGACATCGACGAGCAAATTGCCCAGCGTAGGGCATTCAACTGCTAATTTTTCCTTGTACAGAAAAGAGGGAGTATTGGTCAGTCTGACGGCATCGACCTTGGAACCAGTTTGTGTGTATTGAACCTGTATTAGGCCCATTGGTGTTTCAAGCCGAAGCTGACCAGGGTTTTTGGGCCGTATCAGTCCTTCTTCTATTGCTATGGTAACTGTTCCGATGGTTCCATGTCCACACATCGGTAAACAACCACTGGTTTCGATGAACAATACGCCCATATCGTTGGCTGGGTCTAAGGGCGGATATAGGATGCTTCCAGACATCATATCGTGGCCACGTGGTTCGAACATTAGGCTTTTTCTAATCCAATCGTGGTTTTGAAGAAAATCCATCCGCCGCTCTCCCATGCTCTTACCTTTTAGTATGGGGCCTCCCCCAGCAACGAGTCTTACTGGGTTGCCGCAAGTATGGGCATCGATGCAGAAGAAGGTACTTTTCATATTTCTAACAGCTATATGTATGAGGTTGCAGCCTTAATTTTTGTTGAGCCTTGTTAAACAAATCAGCTCGATGGGGCCAAATACCTCCTAATTATGGACAATTATAAGCATTGTGAGAGGAAAATTCGTCTGTTTTTGGGAGGTTTTGTGGAAGGAACGGGGCTGAAAATGCTTAACTTTCATTATTTCCTGAAAATTTAGAAATAGCTTTTTTTTGTCATTTTTTATGTAAATCTCTGATTATTAGTATATTGTGATTATTAGCATCTTTTTTTGTTTAATGTTTTATGGAAGGAAGAAGCAAAAATGTTAAACAGAATTTTGTTTTTTGTTTAATAATAAGTTATCTTTGGTTAAACAAACAAAATAATCGTCTTAAACGAAACCCTTTATCATCATGTCTACAGTAGAATTTACCAATCGTTTTGATCAAATGGCCAACTTGTTGCAGTCATTTGCGTACAATCTTACAAAGAATACTGAAGATGCGAAGGACCTGTTCCAGGAAACAGCCTTCCGGGCCATCACTAACCGTGATAAATTTAGACCCGATACGAATTTCAAAGCCTGGTTGTTTACGATTATGAAGAACATCTTCATCAATAACTATCGTCGCCGGGTTAAAGCTAACACGATCATGGACTCTACAGATAATATGTATTACATAAATTCTGGTAGCACGATTGTGGCGAACAGAGCTGAATCAGATATCATGATGAAAGAACTAGGTAGAATGATCAATGAGCTGGACGACAGCACCCGCATTCCCTTCTTGATGCACTATCAAGGGTTTAAGTACCAAGAAATAGCAGAAGAATTGAACTTACCACTGGGAACAGTGAAGAGTCGTATATTCTTCGCTAGAAAAGAATTGAAAGATTTGATTAAGATTAGATATAAAAATGTCAGTGAGTTTGAGCAGCGGATGAAGGCGAAAGCTTAATACCTCTACACTTCAAACTCTACGGACTGTCTGAAAGGGCGGTAAATGTCTGAACATTTACCGCCCTTTCTTAATTTTACCAAAAAGAATACGCATTTGGAGGCATCAGATCACTCGTTTTTTCGCAAAATCCTTCTGGATTGGTACGAGGGCCATCACAGGCCACTTCCCTGGAAGGGAATCAAGGAGCCTTACCTCATTTGGCTTTCTGAAATCATCCTGCAGCAAACTAGGGTGGAACAAGGTTGGGCTTACTTCGAAAAGTTTAGAACGCGCTTTCCCAACGTCCACGATCTGGCCAATGCATCTACAGACGAAGTAATGAAACTATGGGAAGGGCTGGGCTATTATTCCAGAGCGCGTAACTTGCATCATACCGCTCGTCAAATTTCCAGTGAGTTTGGTGGCCGCTTTCCAAATACATACGCTGAGATTTTAAAGCTCAAAGGGGTAGGACCCTACACGGCTGCAGCTATTTCCTCCTTTGCTTTTGACCTGCCAGTGGCGGTGGTCGATGGGAATGTTTACCGGGTACTGGCTAGAATATTTGGTTTGGCCGATCCAATCGATACAGGGCCAGGTAAAAAGAAGTTTGCGGCATTAGCACAGAAACTACTCGATAGCTCGCGCCCGGCAGACTACAACCAGGCAATCATGGATTTTGGAGCCACTCAATGCACGCCAGCTGCCCCGGCTTGTCCTCGTTGTCCCTATCAATCCAGGTGTTTGGCTTACAATGGTGACCTCATCCGGAATTTGCCAGTCAAAAGCAAAAAGATGGTCCGCAAGACTCGTTACTTCAACTATTTCGTTGTGGAAGACGACCGGCAGCAAATGTTGATTGAGAAGAGAATTGCTAAAGATATTTGGCGGGAGTTGTACCAATTTCCGATGCTGGAAACGGATGCTTTATTGAGCGAGCAGGATATTAAGCCGGAAGAAAGCCCTTTTAAAAAGCGGACTACGCAGTTAAAATTGCGGAAAATCTCCCTATCGTTTAAACAAGTGCTTACTCATCAAGTCATCATCAGTCAGTTCATAGAAATGTACGTCCCTAAGATCGAGGCGCTTAAAAAAGACAATTATATAGTGGTCGATAGAAAAAACTTGGATAAATTCGCGTTCCCAAAATTGATCGATCGGTATATCCATCCAACGGAAAACCTTTTGTTTTGAAGCTGATTCTTGTTAGTTTTTCGTTATATTTATACCAATCGAAGAACAGCAGGAAAACCTGCTCGGGAGATGAAATGTTTAATTACCACAACAATTATTTAAATCAATAGCCGAATCAAATCCTTGAAAATAAGTTATCTATGATCAACAAAGTACTCTTAATGGGCAACCTAGGGCGTGATCCAGAAGTTAGAAGACTTGAGAGTGGCATTGCTGTTGCCAAATTCCCTATTGCAACCAACGAGAACTATAAAGATAAAAGCGGAGAGTGGCAAACTGTAACCGAGTGGCACGATGTAGTCGCTTGGCGTGGCTTGGCCGACCGAGTAGAGAGAGACCTCAAAAAGGGTAAGCTTGCTTATGTCGAAGGTAAGTTGACGCACCGCAAATTTCAAGATAAAGACGGAAATGACCGTTACATCACTGAAGTGGTTGCTAACGTAGTTCGTTTGTTGGAGCGTCGGGAAGGAAACTCTGGTTACAATGGTGGTTCTTTTCCTTCAGAGATGAACGCGCCCGCGATGACAACCAATTCCAATCCTGCACCATCGACTCAAGCGCCGGTTGTCAACACACCCATAGCTGCGGATGATGATCTGCCGTTTTAAAATCTTTCAACAAGCGCAAGCTTTTTAAGCAACTCTGCGACAAGCTTTGCGTTGATTAATTAGCCCAAGTTGCAAGGAACGGAAGATCGACGAAAATACCCTGCTGGGGAACCAGCGTCAATCCTGGGTTTCGTAGCAGCTTTGCGGGTTCAAAGCATTCTTTTTGTAAAATGCAACTTGCGCTAATTGGCCATAATTTGAGCTAGATTGGAATCCGAATCGGACTATTATCTACAAAGCATTCCGCTTTTCTTTTGCTTCCCTCTGCTTACCGTATCTGTGGGCGGAACGGTTGTTGGCTTATTGCTTGTTTTGATTCTTCTCGTTTGTTCTGCCCTCATTTCCAGTTCTGAAGTAGCCTTTTTTTCGTTGAACCCCAACGACCTCAAAGAGCTGGAACAAGAAAATACAAAGGCATCTCGCCGGATTCTCGAATTACGGGAAACACCTCGTACCCTTCTGGCAACCATCCTGATCTGCAATAATTTCATCAACATTGCCATTGTCATTGTCTCGGAGTACCTCTTTCGGAATTTACTTCCTGCCAAGCTGATAGACGGTTGGTCGGCTGGCATCATCAAAAGCCTTCGACTGGATAGCTTTACGAATATTACCCAGCAGGGAATGAGTACTGGGATATATTTTTTCATCACGGTTGTCGGCGTTACCTTCTTGTTGGTCCTTTTTGGAGAGGTTGCGCCAAAGGTGTATGCCAAGATCAACAACCTTCGACTGGCCCGCTTCATGTCCACCGTATTGACCTTTCTGGTCCAGGTCTTCAAACCGTTGAGTAAATTGCTCGTTCGAGGGACTAATCTCATTGAGAAGCGATTGAAAAAAAGTTCGCAAAGCGGAACGATCGCTAGTCGAGAGGAGATCGATCAGGCCATTGAGTTAACAGTGAAAGACAGCGAGCACGGTAAGGAAGATGTGGATATTTTAAAGGGCATTGTCAAGTTTGGGGAAGTATCTGTGAAGCAGATCATGCGATCCCGAGTCGATGTCGTGGCCATAGATTTCCGAACCAGCTTTGAAGAGTTGATGAAAATTGTCAAGGACTCTGGCTATTCAAGGATTCCGGTTTTTGATGAGGACTTCGATAGCGTTACAGGGATGCTTTATGTCAAAGATTTGATCGGGGTAATGGATGAAGGGCCGGACTTTGAGTGGCAGAGCCTCATCCGCCCGAATGTATTCTATGTGCCGGAGGCCAAAAAGATCAATGACCTACTAAGAGAATTTCAATCCCGTCGCCTGCACATGGCAATCGTTGTTGATGAATATGGTGGAAGTTCGGGCATTGCAACCTTAGAAGATATTATGGAAGAGGTCATTGGCGAGATCAAGGATGAATTCGACGATGAGGTAGAGTTGGAATACATCAAATTAGACGATGCCAATTATATCTTTGAGGGCAAGACCTTGTTAAATGATGTTTGTCGGGTCATTGGTGTAGATACGACGACCTTCGATTCCGTTAGAGGAGATGCAGATTCTGTCGCTGGACTGATCCTGGAAGTTCGGGGGCATATACCAAAAGTAGATAGTGAAATAACCTTTAACAATTTTCGTTTCAAGATAGTCGCAGTAAATAAGCGACGCGTTGAGCAGATTAAAATTACCTTATTGAATGAATAGAATTTTGCTACTGGTCGCTTGTATACTTTTTCTGGGGAGTGGCTGCGGCGACCAAGCGGTATTGGTTCCCAAGCCGAGAGCCTACCCCAAGGTGATTTACCCTGAAAGAGCCTACAAAGATTTTGAGTCTCCCTATTGTGACTTCACCTTCAAAATGCCTGTCTATGCGGAGATGGTTCGGGATACCCTCTTTTTCAACGAAAAGCCAGTAAACGATTGTTGGTTTGACATACTGATTCCAATGTTTGATGCTAGAGTTCACTGCAGTTATTACGAGGTATCGAAAGACAATCCATTGGATAAACTGCGCGATGATGCTTTCAAAATGGCCAACAAACACAGTATGAAGGCTACTTTTATAGACGAGCTGAAAATAGAGAAACCAAATAATGTAAGTGGTTTTATCTTCAATATCGAAGGGCCAGCTGCTTCACCCTTTCAATTTTTTCTTACCGACGAGGAGAATCACTTTCTCCGGGGGGCGCTTTATTTTAATACCCAGGCAGAGCCCGACTCATTGGCTCCTGTCATTGAATTCGTAAAGTATGACATCACGGAAATGGTTAATACTTTCGAGTGGCGTGAATAACAAAAGAAAACCCCCTTTTCTGACGACGTAGTGAAAAGGGGGCTGATGTATTACTGACAAGCCTTTTGGGGCTTCTGTCAGATGGTCTTAACTTTATTTCTTCGATCTAGTGGTTTTTGTTTTGGCCTTGGACTTCCCATTGGTAGCCAATGCCGCCTCGGCAGCAATCTCTGCAGATGCGTCTTCTGCCTCTTCATCTCCACGAATGGCCGCTTTGATCTTATTTTCCACCTCGACAGCAACTTCCGGATTATCGCGGAAAAACTGTTTGGCAGACTCACGTCCCTGGGCAATCTTAGTACCACCATAGCTATACCAGGCGCCGCTTTTCTCGATAATATCGTGATCAACCCCCATATCGACGATTTCACCTGCTTTTGAGATACCTATGCCATAGATGATGTCGAACATTGTAATGCGGAAGGGAGGTGCCAATTTATTTTTAACAACTTTGATCTTCACGTGATTTCCAACGACATTTCCTTCTTTGTCTTTGATGGCAGAACCCGATTTGCGAATGTCAATGCGAATAGAAGAGTAAAACTTCAAGGCATTACCACCAGTCGTCGTTTCAGGGTTTCCGAACATAACGCCGATCTTCTCGCGGAGCTGGTTGATGAAAATGCAGCAAGTTCCGGTTTGGCCAATGGCCCCTGTTAACTTACGCATCGCTTGCGACATCAGTCTTGCTTGCAAACCAACCTTAGAGTCGCCCATCTCACCTTCAATCTCGCTTCTTGGAACGAGGGCTGCTACAGAGTCGATCACAATGATGTCGATGGCGCCGGAGCGAATGAGGTTTTCTGTAATTTCAAGTGCCTGCTCTCCATTGTCGGGCTGGGAGATCAAGAGATTCTCTGTATCTACCCCCAATGCCTGTGCATAAGTACGATCGAAGGCGTGTTCTGCATCGATGAAAGCAGCGATACCACCTTGCTTTTGGCATTCGGCGATAGCGTGTATGGCGAGTGTTGTTTTACCAGATGATTCAGGGCCGTAAATCTCGACAATTCGGCCGCGAGGGAATCCCCCTACGCCCAATGCGAGGTCGAGACCGAGAGAACCTGTAGGAATGGAATCCACATCGACGACTTTCTTATCGCCCAGTTTCATGACGATCCCCTTACCATAGGTTTTTTCCAAACGATCAACCGTCAGTTTTAGTGCTTTGAGTTTGGATTCGCGATCATTAGACATTATTGAATATTTTAGCGGTTTAGAAGATGTGTAAGACACTTAGTCTGTTGAAAAACTTTTTGTTACAAAAGCAACACAAATATAAACGATTTGTTTAGATAAACAAAACATATCATGCAAAAAATTACAAATTAGAGGAACTGAAAGACGAGGTAGTAAAACAACCGCTTGATAAACAGTTACTTAGATATAAAGAGCATTTTGTTTGAAAAAGGAAAAAGCCCTTAACGAATTTACTCCGTTAAGGGCTTTCCTTGATTAATCAAGTCATTTAGTGCTGGGGTTCAACTGTCGTATTGGCACTATGAGACAAAATGTTTTGAATAGAACGGGCGCTCGGGCTCAAATTGATTTTGGGTAGCTTCCCGACGCAATGCATTAAGCTTTCGTAAGACTCGAACAGCCCATTGCTATTGTACAGCGCTTCGTTGATCTCCACATTCTCTGCCAGCGAAGTTTCTTTGTAAATAAACTTAATTAAATGTTCAGGTGTAAACTCTTGCTTCATACATCCCAATTTGATGTTAGTTAATTCATTTCGACGCTTTCAAAAATTCAACTATAAAACTATTTCCAACTGGCGATTATTGTTTGTTATTCCTTTTTTTTGCCTTTTTCTTGGAAGAGTCCAAAATTTTAATTAACCCGATACCATTTTTGGTTTCTTCCAAGAGCAGAAATACCGATATATCCTCTGACTTTCAGCGTATTAGCATCTTCTAACCAAACACTACACTTGTAGGTTTTACCATTGTTGGGGTCCATGATGCGGCCGTAGCTCCAATAGTCCTTATAAGACTCCAAATTCCAAAGAATTTCCATACCCATCAGTGGCTTATCTTTTTTGTCACCTGGGCATTCCTTACAGACAGCGTCCGGCTCATTATCCAACAGCTTTACAATCTTACCGTGATAACGACCGTCTTTTTCAAAGATTTCGAGATGAGATTTCGACTTGCCGGTTTCGTCGTCTACAGTACGCCATGTCCCTACCGGGCTGGATTGAGCAAATAGAGCGGCCGAATAGACCAGCGAGAAAAATAGGCAGAGGGAGAGAATTTTAGCTTGCATAAGATGAGCGTATTTAAGTTTATTCATCGAATAAACGCAAAATGGCTGAAATATGTTATAAGAAAAAGGGGATCAATGCATTTGCATTCGATCCCAGTTCACTAATAGGGTTATTAATGTCTTAACTTTTATACGGACTGCAGCCGCAGCCCAACTACCTGCGATGCTATTCCTCGCTATCGTCTTTGTAATCATTGAATAAAGACATCTCCATGCCGACCCTGAAGAACCATTCCCTCTGGCGGATTTTGTCGAGACTGTGGCGGGTGTGAATGTCGAAGGCCCTTTGATCATACTGCCAATTTTCGAGAAAATTAGAGACAAACTCCTCAAACTCTTCTTCTTCTCCACAACTGAATTGGCGGTCGGCCAAGGCTTTGCGAAGCTTTCGAGCATACAGCTCTGTTATGTCAAAATGCAGTTGCTCGTGCGTTAGGTGATGCTTGGTCCGGGCTTCTTCCTTGACCCAGGATTCCTTCTTCTCAAAATAGGCACGAACCTTATAAATGATCTTATCGTTTTTGCAGCCTTTGTAATGTACGATGCCCGAGGAAGTAAGGGCGGAGATGCTCTCGTAATCGTAGCGAGGGGTGCCTTCAAAGTCACTCCAACTCAAACGACGATCCGTATCCCAATAAATAATGTCTGGAGTTTCTGTACTCGTACCGAGTAAGATTGCTGCGATACCCATCAACACATAAATACCTCTTTTCATAACACACACACTTTTACAGACCATTGAGTCTGAAATGATTTAATGTAGTTTCTCTCTGTTGGTTAAATCCTCATGGAAAGTTGGGTAACCCAAAGCTGAGATAAATCATTCGCAACTTTTACTAGGCAATTCGTTTGTAGATTACTTAATTCGCTCTTGTGCTGTCATTGCTTGGTGCGTAGTATAAAATAGGATTTATGAATGCTCAAACGTCTGCTTCCAACTCGGTTGCCGGATGCCAAAACAGCTCTTTGAAGTCTCGAACTTGGTCATCGACCACAACGACACCCTCGGCTTCGAGCAGCTCTTGCATCATTCCAGGACTTGGAAAATGGTGCCGCCCACTCAGTTCGCCTTTTCGATTGACCACCCGGTGGGCAGGGACATGCTTGTCGTTGAAGGCCCTATTCAAAGCCCACCCAACCATTCGGGCAGATCCAAGCGCGAGATAATCGGCAATCGCGCCATAGGTACTTACCCGACCTCTAGGAATCAAGCGCGTAACCTCATAGACATCTTCAACATAATTCTTTTCAGCCATTGTATTTTTTTAGAAGTAGAAAACTAACTTTACAGGCTAAAATATCATTCTGTTAATGTAAATGCAAACAAAGTCTTTGAAAGGAAATGCGAACGTATCAGACCCTTGAACGATCCATAAATTCTTACTATCTGTTGGCAAATATTATGCCTTAACTGCTTTCTTAATCTATTTTTACTCTAACAGTTAATTGTTTAAAATAGTTTGCAGCTGCAGAATTTCCTTTTGACTTTTAGGGAATTTGTCAAATTCAATTATACGAAATGTTAAAATTGCCGATTAAGGCTGGAAAAGTCCACAATTTGACCGACGCGCGTTTCTTCGCCGCCTGGGGAGTGCGCTGGTTGGGCTTTCAGCTGTCCTCAGAAGCTCCGAACTTCATCGATCCCATCCAAATGAAGGCCATCCGCGAATGGGTGGAAGGACCATTCATCACAGGAGAGTTCAAATCGGAAGATGCAGCCTACATCTGCGAGATGGTGGACGTCTTAGAATTGCAGGCCGTTCAAGTAGAGCGCTATGCCGATTTGCCAGCTCTAGGAGAGCTGCTAGCAGTGCCAATCATCCAGCGTATTGTCCCTGAGTCGATCGCTGAGTTGGACAGCCTGGAGTACCACCTGTCCCGTCAGTCTCCCTTTGTCGACCTCTTTTTTCTCGACCTTGAAACCAATAAAATCAGCTGGTCAGACTTAGTTGCCGCTGGTTCAAAATTGATCGATAAACTCTGTCGTTGGGAGGAGGAATATGCTTTGCTCTACAGTTTCTACCAGCTAGCCCCCGAAGACTTAGAACCGCTCATCGCCAAACTTCAACCCCACGGTTTGCACTTTGTTGGCGGGGCAGAGGAAAAAGTGGGCTTCAAGTCCTTTGATGAGCTGAATGATCTGTTTGAAGAATTGGAAGTGCAGATGTAGTACTATCCGAGTAAACGCTTGACAATGGCAGAGATGGTTTTGCCATCCGCCTGTCCAGCCAATTGCTTGCTGGCCATACCCATTACTTTTCCCATATCTTTCATGCTGCTGGCTCCGGTTTGTTCAATGACGCCCTTGATGAAGGCTTCCAGCTTTTCTTCACTCATTTGCTCCGGTAAGTAACGCTCGATCACTTCGATCTCTTCTCTTTCCTTAACCGCCAAGTCTTCCCGGTTTTGCTTCGTGTAAATGTCGAGAGAATCCTTGCGTTGCTTCACAAGCTTTTGTAGCATCTTGATTTCTTTTGCTTCGTCGAGGGTATTGCCGCTGCCATCGGTTTTGAAAAGCAAAATAGCCGATTTAATGGCGCGAATCCCCCGCAGAGCGGCCTGGTCCTTGGCTTTCATAGCTGTCTTAAGGTCCTGTGCGATTTTTTCTTCGAGTGTCATAAAGGTAATTTTTCCACAAATTTCGGAGAATTGTGCTACAATAGTGATGAATCGGTCGAAAAAATAATTTCTCGGCACTCCGAAGGTTAAGAATTGCAAAATTCCTATTTTAGCGCTAGGCGTTATTTGGGTAGCAAATGTAAGTACGCTCCCTAAATGGCAGATAACCTCCGAGCAGTAAGCAGATGAATGTCCTCTCAAAATGGAGTAGAAATGCTCAGTATTGAATCAAACCCAGCTCGGGATGAATGAAAGGACCTAAAGAGAATTTTGATAGAAATCTACGATTTCATAGCAAATATTCGAGTTAAAGGCTTTCTTCGCAATGAATCGCAATTGACTAAACTATATAAGAATCAGCTGTTTGATACCGTTATTTTTTCATTCAGCTCATAAAAACGCAAACCAATGAAAGCAAAGCACATTCTGGGTGTCATCGCAGTCGTTTTGGGAATCCTTCTCCTACTGTCAGGATATTGGGGCTACTCCCTCTCTAAAGAAAAAGAAACCCTGGTCAGCGACAATGAAAAACTCAATGTCGAAATCAGTGATATGCGCCAACTGAAAAATCAACTGGCCGTAGAAGTCGATAGCTTGGAACAGACCTATAGTTTGTTGGCCGAAGAAAACGAAGAGTTGCAAAGCTCCCTGGAAGAAGCTAAAAAAACCATCGCCCGCCGCAACGCCAGCGTCAGAAAGCTAAAAGCGTCCAATGAGACTTCTGCAGATGAAATGGGCAGCTTGCGTTCACAAATTGTGTCCTTGATGGAAGATAAGAAAACCCTGGAAGCTTCCATCAATCGCTTGGTTGCTCAAAACGACTCACTGCGCAACCGAGCAGGCATCCTAGAACAAGACCTCTCCAAGGTCCGAGGCGAAAAAGATGCCCTAGCCAACCTCAACCAAACCATGCAAGGCGAAATTAACCGACTGACATTGGCCAACTTTCAAGCCAGTGCGTTCCAGGTGGAGGTGGAGAAAAAGCGCAAATCCAAAGTGACCTCCAAGTCGCGCCGCGCTCGTCGCATCCGAGTGACTTTCGACCTGACCAACGTGCCGGATAAATACCAGGGCGTTCGTCCTATTTACCTAGCACTAACCAACGAAAATGGCAATCCGATCAAACTGGACAATCCCATTCAAGCTAAGGTGGTCGTCAACGGGCAGACGATGGACATCATCGCAGCAGAGAAAAAAGAAATCAGCCTGACAGAAAACCAAAGGCTTTCTTTTACACACGACCTGGCTTCGAAGCTGGCTTCAGGATATTATCGCGCCATTGCCTATACCGACATCGGAGTGCTTGGAGCTTCCAGCTTCAGACTGCGCTAAAAAGAATCAAAGGGGTGGAATGTTCTTATGGTTCCACCCCAATACATACACATGCTTTTCAAAAGGATTTATATGAAAAAGGTGGGTCAGTGCTTAGCACTTTGTTTGATGTTTTCCATTTTTCTGACCTCTTGTGTCAGCAACAAAAAGCACTTGGCCGCCATCGATGCCTTGAAAGCCAACCATAAGTCCGAGGTCGACCAATGGCGTTCGCAAGTAAATGCTGCAAAGTATGAAATCGAAAAGCTTAAGCTGCAATTGGCCGAGCGCAAGGGAGAAAACAACATACTGGCTGCCAATGCCGAGAAATGGGAAAAGCGGGTAGATCAACTGGAAGAGCAGATAGAGAACTTAAACAGCCGCTCTACTTCCAACCAAGCCGACCTCAACCAAAAGCTGCGCGACAAAGAGGAAGAAATCAATGCCCTGAAGGAACAACTGGCTACGATCGGCCAGGAATTAGACCGACATGAGCAGCTTTTCAATCAACTATTGCAAGAAATGCGCGATTCCATGCGCTACTGGCCAACCATTAATTATGCTGCTCGGACCGGCGCCGAGGAAGTGGCTGTTATCCTGCCCGAGTCGCTGGTTTTCAGAAAAAGAAGTGTTACGCGCCTGGAAGAAGACGGCTATGATGCCCTTGAAAAAATTGCCGAAGTCATAGAGCGCTACCCCAATATGAAAGTTGTCATTACCTGCCATACAGACAATGCCCGGCCGCGAAACAAAAGCTATAAAGACAATTGGAATGTAAGCCTTTTGCAATCTGCAACCGTTGTGCGAACCCTCATTCAGGAATTCGACCTCAATGCAGGTCAGATTTTGCCCAGTGGTAAGGGAGAATTTTCTCCTCGAGCATCCAACGAAAGTGAAGAAGGCCGCGAACTCAATCGCCGGATCGAATTTGTCATCAGCCCCGCCAGTGAACAGTTATCTAAGGCCATACGCGGCAAACTCTAGCGCATCATAAAGCAATAATGCTCGACAAAGCCTACCTTTGCAGCGAAATTTAAGTTGCGACGGATAAGTTGAATAATATGAGCAGAAGAATCAATCTAGAGTTATTGGATTTTGACAAAGGTGGGGGGCTAATCCCCGTCGTTGTTCAAGATGCCCACACGCGCCGGGTCCTGATGCTGGGATATATGAATGAGGAAGCCTTACAAAAGACACAGCAGTCCGGCAAAGTGACTTTCTTCAGTCGTTCCAAAAATCGACTTTGGACCAAAGGAGAAACCTCCGGTCATTTTCTCCAATTGGTAGACCTCAGCCAGGATTGTGATGGAGATACCATCTTAGCGCAAGCCATTCCCCACGGACCCGTTTGTCACACAGGGGCAGACACCTGCTTTGACGAAATAAACGATGGTCCCTCTTTTTTGCACCATCTGGAAAAAGTCATAGAGCAGCGCCGAGATGAGCCTTCCGAAAAGTCTTACACGACGAGCCTATTCCAAAAAGGCATGAATAAGGTTGCACAAAAAGTAGGAGAAGAGGCAGTCGAGTTGGTGATTGAGGCCAAAGACGATAACAAAGACTTGTTTATGGGAGAAGCGGCGGACCTCATGTACCACTACCTGGTTTTGTTGGCAGCCAAGGGGTACCGCTTGGATGAGGTGATCGATGTATTGAAAGCCCGCCATAAGTAACAGAAGTCCAACAGCTGTTGTATCTTTGGAAGACAAAATAGCCTTAATGATGCTTTATCATGCATATACTTCTACCCCACTTGGGGTTTTCGAAATAACGGGAAGTGAGCTGGGTATCCAGTCTGTTCGCCTAAGTGATCAGGAAGCTCAAAAGTTGCCGGCAGACCTACCGCAGGTCCTGCGAGATGCGGCCATTCAACTGAAGGAGTATTTTGCAAAGGAACGTACGGAATTCGACCTAAAGCTCGATTGGAGCGGCGCCCCGGAATTCCACCAGGCGGTTTGGGACCAACTGATGCAAATTCCCTACGGTCGAACGACTTCCTATTCTGCCATTGCTGACAAGCTGGGTGATGCCAATAAAATGAGGGCAGTAGGACAAGCCAACCGAAACAATCCGATTGCGATCATTGTCCCTTGTCACCGAGTGATTGCCAAGAATGGTAATTTGCAAGGCTATTTTTATGGACTAGACATCAAACGAAAGTTACTCGAATTAGAAAACCCGATGAGCTTCGCCACCCAGGGGAGCCTCTTTTGAATCCTTCGAACATGCCAACCAATACAAACCAACAAACCTACGCCTTTAGCCTTGATTTTGCTCGCCGATTGGATCGTCAGGATGCACTAAGCAGCTACCGCGATGCGTTTCACATTCCCCAACACAATGAGCAGGATGTCCTTTATTTTTGCGGCAACTCCCTGGGCCTCCAACCCAAGGCCGTACAGGAAGCTTTGCTCTTTGAGCTGGACCAATGGCGTGAGCTGGGTGTCGAAGGCCATTTCAACGGCCCCTATCCCTGGAAGGACTACCACAAGTTTTTACAGCCACAATCTGCTGCGGTCGTCGGTGCCAAGAAAGACGAGGTTGTGGTGATGAATACCCTGACGACGAATTTGCATCTTTTGATGGTCTCTTTCTACCGTCCGACCAAAGAGCGCTTTAAAATCATCATGGAAGGGGGCGCTTTCCCCTCCGATCAATATGCAATGGAGAGCCAGGTGCGCTTTCACGGTTTTGATCCAGAGGAGGCCATCGTCGAAGTGCAACCTAGAAGTGGAGAATTTTGCATTCGCACCGAAGACATCCTACAAACCATAGAGACCTGCGGGAACCAAGTTGCGCTGGTCATTTTTGGTGGGGTCAACTATTTCAGTGGTCAGTTCTACGACTTGGAGCAAATCACGAAAGTCGGCCACAAAGTTGGAGCCAACGTAGGCTTCGATCTGGCGCATGCAGCAGGCAATGTCCCCATGCAGCTACACGACTGGGGGGTAGATTTTGCTGTTTGGTGTAGTTACAAATACCTCAACTCCGGACCGGGCGGACCGAGTGGTCTTTTTGTCCATGAGCGCCACGCCCATGATGACCAGCTCCCCCGTTTTGCAGGTTGGTGGGGCCACGATGAGGAAAATCGCTTCTTGATGCGCAAGGGGTTTATTCCGATGGAGGGGGCTGCCGGCTGGCAACTGAGCAATGCCCAGATTTTGTCCTTTGCTGCTCACCGGGCGAGCCTCGATATCTTTGCCAAAGCTGGCATGGAGGCCCTTCGACAGAAAAGTATATTGCTAACGGATTATCTAAAGTTTATACTTCAGCAGGTCGACCCCGAGGGACGTAGGTTCAAAATCATTTCGCCAGAGGACCCCGCACAGAGAGGATGCCAATTGTCTGTATTGATTGCTTCCGGTGGCACGGGCTTATTTGACCATCTGAAAGAGCGTGGGGTGATCTGCGATTTGCGGATGGACAACTTGTTGGGGCGCTATTCAGGGGTGATTCGATTTGCTCCAGTCCCCTTGTACAACCGTTTTGAGGATGTATGCCTCCTAGGAAAGGAAATTGAGGCTTTCTTAAAACAATGATATCATTCGCCTTTATTCTGTAATGTCGTACTCTCTTCGGGCAAAGACAAAGCGGCCCTTGTTTTGGATCGCAGCTGTCAAGGTGAGTTTCCCGCCTTTTTTGCCCTTCTTTTGGATAAGCCTTTTCATCTCCGCCGTGATTTCGCCAGTACTTCTTTTCTCCAGATAAGTCCGCTTGCGGCTGTACGAAAGTATGAGTTCGCTGATGGTAGCCGAATTGCCGAAGGGATCGCGTACAAAAACGTCGAAGGCCAGATTGTCGATCAATTCTTCCCGGCTGATTTGGCGGGCATTCATACGACCCCAGCTCAATTTGTATTGATTACCGCCCTGATTTTGTCCTTTCAGATTGAATTGAACTGGGAGGTTTAGCTTGACCTTTACCTGCTGTCCTTCGTTGATGCCAGGCTCCCAAGCAGGCATACCCCTGATGACTGCCAAGGCTGCCTCACCGCAATTGGCACCGATGTTCCGAAGAATGGATGGTTCTGTTACAAAGCCATTTTCATCGATGATGAAACTAACCAAAGCCGTTCCTTCTACCCCTTCGGTAGAGGCTTCGTCGGGATATTGAAGGTTGTTGGCAATGTATTGAACCAAAGCTTTGTTGGAGCATTGCCGTTTTTCTTCGCTGCCATTTTCCAGCTCTTCACAACCAGGAAAATAAGGCATCTGTTCGACATGTGTATAGATCATTGACGCGTTCTGCCCAGCGGTCGGGTGACAAAGTAGGCTAAAGAAAAGCAAAAAGGCAGCAGGTATGAATTTGATCATGGCTCGGATAATTTCTATTGTGATAATTTCAACAGCTGATTGCGAACAGCCATGGGGTCGAAGCCATTCGGTTTGGCGGCAAAATATCCACCTTTATCTAGGATGTAATACTGTGGCAAAACCTGTACGTTGTAATGGTGCATCAGCGATTTGCCCTTGTCACTTGCAGCCAGTACGTGGATGCCTTCAAAAGCTCTTTCCTCAATGATGGACGTCCAAGCTTCCGGAGAGCGATCGAGGGAAACATTGAAAAAAATGATTCCTTTTTGCGCTAGTTCTTCCTGCACAGGCTTCATCAATTCCATCTTTCGCAGGCAGGGTTTGCACCAGCTTGCCCAAAAATTGAGGTAAACGACCTGACCTTTGAAAGAAGATAAACGCTTGGACTGCCCGCTTCGGTCTGTCAGTTCAATATCTGGTGCTGGTGATCCTTCGGCATATTTCATGGCTTTTTGGTAGGCACTGATGACTTTCTCCTCATACAAAATGTAGGGATTGGTGCGAGAAAAGGACTCGTACTGTGGCAGTATCTCCTCAGATTTTCGAGAGAGAAAGCCCTTGACGATGTATTCAGATTGGAGAAAAGCTAAGGGTCTACCATGTAACAGCTGCTCTGCGAGTTTGTACTGACTGGCAAAAGATTGGTGTTCGTTGTTTCCTCCGTTCATGGCTTGGTGGCTGATGTAGGCAAGTAGAAATTGGCGGTACCAGTAATTTCCGGTGGAAGCATTCTGAATAGGTATTTCATCCAAAAAGTCAAAGTAAGAGGCTGTCAGTTGATACCTATTCTTGTACACATGGCCGTAAAGCATGCGATGGTAGGCGTAATTGTAGTTGATCTCTGTATTTAGAAAATCCCGACAATCCTGACTGACATTGGGCAGTTCTCTCAACCTCATTTGCACCAGTGTTTGGGCTTCTAGCTTTCTCTTATCCATTTGTTGAATGAAAGAAGGACCAGCATACATCATCATTAAGCGCTCCATTTCGGGGCTATTGGCATACCAGAAGGTGCCTTGACGGAATTGCACCATTTTGAAGGGGTTCATTTCTCTGGGATTGGCCGCTAGATATTCCTTGACCAATCGATTGTTGTCCGCGCCTTTTCCGGAAAATTGCAGGGCGTACTGAAAGCTGTTGGCATCGCTGTCGATGAATAAAGTATCATTGGGCTCTACATAGAGCAGTGCTTTGTTGCGCGAATAGACCATGGTTACAAACTGGGGTTCGTACAGCTCTATTTCGAAGGCAAAAGTGCCATCGTCATCCAAGTCTGTCGAGTAAACAGCATGGTCGTTGTTGAGGTACTTTTGATTGACTTGCAGATCGATCTGCTTGATCAGATGGACATTGGAGATTTGCCCGGCTACAAAAGCCCTGTGTTGTGCCGTCAGTGTAGATACACACAAAAGGCAGCACAGCAGGAAAAAAAAGTGTTTGTCTTGTTTTTTAGTCATTTTTCGCGAATCTTTTCCAGGGGTTGAGGCCAAAAAGTGTTTTTTCCACCTTTAAGCGGTAATGATCTAAGCGATAATTGGCAAATCCTTCTTTATTGAGCCATCTAATAATACCTCAAAAAAAAGGCCGAAAATTTTATTGATTTCATTTGCTTGCTGCAACGCGGGGAGTGGCAGTATCCATGCTTATTCCGTATTTTGGAGGCATTGGTCTGTTACACTCACAATATACAACCTAATGAGAAAACAATGGCAACTTCCACAAATTCAGGAGCCGGCCTCCGTGCAAGAGCTGGCAAATGAACTATCCATTCATCCGCTACTGGCTGGTATGCTCTTCGATAGAGGTATAAAGACAGCAGCAGCGGCACAGCAATTTTTTCAGCCAAAGCTTTCGGACCTGCACGATCCCTTCCAGATGAAGGACCTGGCAAAAGCGGTCGAGCGCATTCTTCAGGCAGCTGAAAAAGGGGATAAAGTATTGTTGTATGGCGACTATGATGTGGACGGAACCAGCTCGGTGGCTTTGATGTATGCCTTTTTGGAAAGCCTATCGATGGATCTTGACTACTACATTCCGAATCGTCATTCGGAGGGCTACGGACTGTCGATCAAAGGGGTCGAATATGCCCAAAAGGAAGATTGTAAGCTGCTCATCAGCCTCGACTGCGGCATTCGGGCCAAGGACTCTGTGGCAGCCGCCAACAAAGCCGGTATGGATGTCATCATTTGCGACCATCACCTTCCCGAAGGAGCCCTTCCCAATGCTTTGGCGGTTTTGAATCCTCGCCGCCAGGATTGTTCCTATCCCTACAAAGAATTGAGCGCTTGCGGTGTGGCCTTTAAGTTGGTGCAAGGTATTTGTCACCGCTTGGAGCTGAAAAGGGAGATGTACGAGTCCTTATTGGACCTGGTGGTGATGAGTATTGCCAGCGATGTGGTGCCTTTAACAGGTGAAAATCGCATTTTGGCTTACTTTGGCCTGCAGCAAATCAATCGCGAGCCCCGACTGGGTGTCAAAGCCTTGATGCGCTGTAGTCGAAAAACGCCTCCTTTAAATATCAGTGACCTAGTCTTCGGATTGGGGCCGAGAATCAATGCAGCGGGTCGGATGGCAGATGCTTCCCTGGCTGTTCGTTTATTGTTGTCCCAGGACGAAGGTGCAGCCTTCCAACTGGCGGAATACCTCAATCGCCGCAACGACTACCGAAAGGAGTTGGACCAAAAGACAACGGAGGAGGCGAGAAATCTTGTGGAGCAGATTCCCGATTGGAAGGCGCAAAAGGTCCTCTTGCTGTACCAGCCCCATTGGCACAAGGGGGTCTTGGGAATTGTGGCTTCTCGCCTGGCGGAATTGTACCATCGACCAGTCATTGTTTTGGCAGATGATGAAGATGGAAATCTCTCTGGTTCTGGCCGTTCGGTGCCAGGCTTTGACCTGCATGATAGCCTACAAGTCTGTGAAAAATACTTGCTTCGATTTGGTGGACATCGGCAGGCGGCAGGGATGAGTCTTCTAGCTAAAAACTTAGAATCGTTTAGAAAAGCTTTTTACCAAACGGCACAAGCGCAGCTGAAGGATGGCATTCAACCTGCTGTACAAGCCTTGGCAGGCGAAATTGACCTCAGAGACCTCAACAGTACGTTTTGGAACAGTTTGCAGGGTTTTGCTCCCTTTGGACCAGCCAACCACCGCCCGATTTTTCTCAGTCGGCAAGTAGTCGATACAGGCTATGCAAAGCTACTGAAGGAGCGGCATCTGCGGATGTCTTTACGGCAAAATGGCAGCCGTTCAATTGCCGCGATCGCCTTCGATATGGGAGACAAACTAGGCGAAGTCACCAAAGGTGCATTTGATATTTGTTATGTACTCGAACAAAACCACTGGAAAGGCAAAAAGAGCCTACAGTTGATGGTCAAAGACATCCTCCCTTCAACCTAAGCGGCCCTATTCAAATATCCCCGTAGGATGTCCATCCAAACTGAGGGTATTCTTTTCCTCCCAGTATTTTTTGATGCCTTCTTCCCCTTTGTCGTCGGCCCATTTTGTCAAACGCGTTCTTTCTTCCCTGTAATCCATGAGTGGAACTGCATATCCACAAGAAGTTTGAACAAGGTCGATGTTCAACTCAATGGCTTGCCGAACACCAGAAAGGGCCGGGAAAAGCTCGATGTACTGCTGATAGGCTTCGTCTCTTTCATGGTATACCTTGGCTTGGCCGTACAGCCGCAGGATCAAAGGATTGCCTTCAAAGGCACAAAACATCATCGTCATGCGATTGCTTTCCAGCAGGTGGGCAGCCGTTTCGTTGCCGCTTCCTGTGAGGTTGAGCCAAACGACTTTGTTGGAATCGATGACGCGAAGCGTATCCATGCCTTTGGGAGAGAGGTTGATGCGTCCCTCTCTCATAGCGGTGCTGACAAAGAAGATTTTTTGTTGTTCGATGAACGTTTGTAGTGCGGAGTTGAGACGAGAGAGTTGTTTTGCCATGTTTTCATTTTTTAGCCTTTAAATCAAGCCCCGGGATTTGAGTTCCAAGTACTTGTTGATGGTGTTGATCGATAAATCCTGTGGTCGGGTCAGTACCGCTTGGATACCATATTGTCGTAGCTTTTGGACCATCTGAGACTTTTCTGCCAGAAACTTCTGGGCAATGGTTTGCAAGTAAATATCTTCTGTCGTTGTAACGGTCTGTTCGGTAAAATCCCGAATTTCAGTATTTTCAAAGAAAACAACTACGAGCAAGTGTAAGTTGTTGATGCGGCGCAAAACAGGCAAAACTCTTTCGAGCGCAAAGGAACTTTCAAAATTTGTGAAGAGTAATAGCAGGCTGCGCCCTTTTATGAGCTTGCGGGCAGAGTGGTAAAGCAGTTCGTAATTGGCCTCTTTGGGACGCTCCTTTTCTTTGTAGAGCGAATGCAGAATTTTGTTGAGCTGATTTGCTTTGCGATCTGCCTTGATGGTTGTACCGATCTTATCGGAGAAGGTAAGTAAGCCAGCCTTATCGTGCTTTTGTAAAATGATGTTGGACAAGACCAAGCTGGTGTTGATGGCGTAATCCATCAGGCTGAGTCCTTCGAAGGGCATCCGCATGGAGCGACTCTTATCAATAATACAGTAAACCTGTTGCGCCCTTTCATCTTCGTATTGGTTTACCATCAATTGTGCTCTGCGGCCGCTGGCTTTCCAGTTGATGCTTCGGTAGTCATCGCCCCGCACATAGTTTTTGATCTGCTCGAATTCGTAGCTATGGCCTAAGCGACGCATTTTTTTGATGCCATTCTGATGGCTGATTCGATCAAAAGCCCTCAGCTCAAAATTTTTCATCTGAATGATCGATGGATATACTGCTACCTGCATATCGTACTGGTGCTGGTAGCGCCTTTGTACCAAGCCGATGTTGGAGGCCATAAATACGTTGATGTTGCCAAACTTGTACTCACCTCTTTCGACAGGTTTCAAATCGTAAACCAATACTTGCTGCTCTTCAGGTGCCAACTTTAGGTGATAATTGAAATCCCGCTTTTGAAACTGAAAAGGCAGCTCATCGATGATGTTTAAATGCAAAGGTTGGTTGGATCGGTTGGTTATTTCCAGTCGGACAGCATTCTGGTCTCCCAGTGATAAAACTTTTGGAAGTCGTCTGCGGACCCTTACCCTCACCCGTCGCTTGTTGAATAGCAATAGAATATCCAACAAAGTCAAAGCAATCGCCAGCACGAGTGCGGTCTGTGCAACTGGAAAGAGAAGGTCTATCATAAAGCTGCAAACAAACAGACCGATGATGATAGAGAACACTAAAAAGAAGCGATTGGTGAGATACAGATTTTTCAGCATGAGCGTTCTGGCCCCTTAACGAGGTACTTCAATTTTTTTGATGATTTCTTCGATGACAAATTGTGTATCGGAACCTTCCATTTCCCGCTCAGGTGTTAGGATGATTCGATGGTTGAGTGCGGGAAAAACCACATACTGGATGTCGTCGGGTGTAACAAAATCTCGACCGTTCATGGCAGCATAGGCTTTGGCCGATTTCATCACTGCCAAAGAAGCCCTCGGTGAAGCACCCAAAAACAGATCGCCATTGTTGCGGGTATTGTGGATGATGGCCGCGATGTAGTCGAGCAGTTCATCCTTGATGGTCACTTGTTCGACCAGTTGGCGGCATTCGCGAATTTCTGCTGCTGTAAAAACTGCCTGAATGTCATCCTTTTTTCGGATACCAAAATCGTTGCGGAAGCGACGCAGGATGGCTTTCTCCTCATCAAGAGAGGGATATTGGATATTGATCTTAAATAAAAACCGATCCAGCTGGGCCTCTGGGAGCTTGTAAGTACCTTCCTGCTCGATGGGGTTTTGGGT
>JBCCSZ010000058.1:0-29489 GCA_039199225.1 Bacteroidota bacterium | reverse complement strand
TTTCAAATAGGCCGGATGATTTTTCTTTTTTTCCAAAGCAGCGATAAAATATTCTTCTGCCGCTGCCCAACGCTTTTTTTCCATCATGCACAACCCAATGTTATTCTCCAAAGTAGCCTCAACGACTGGATTGCTATTTTTTCGTCTCAAGGAAAAGTTTAACCCCAAACGGTATTGATCAAGTGCTTTGTCAAAAGCACCTTCTTTTACATAAGTATTGCCGAGGTGATTGTATACCACCGAAAGATGTGGATGGCCGCCATTTGAAAACTGCGACAACAATTCCGCAGCCGCTTCGTGACGCAAGCGAGCCTCCGCAAAAAGTTGCAACGACTGATAGCTCAAACCAATTTTATCCAACAAATAGCCATTCAATGGATGGGCAGCCGTTTGGTGTTTTAAAAATATCTTTCGTGCCATCCGATAAGACCGAATGGCTTCCTCATCAACAGCCATTTGCGCATACAAATCACCTAGGGATTCATAGCTTTTGAACAATTGCCAGGCATCTACTCCAAAATGCTGCACACGAATCTGCAAAGCTTCCTGCAACAAATCGGTGGCTCGATCAAAGCGACCAAAAGCGACATGATCTTTTGCCAAAGCATTGAGGACACTGGCCGTCCGTGGATGTTCCCTACCAAAAAGTCCTTCCCGCATTTCCAAGGCCGCCTCGTGTAATTGTAGCGCCTCCGTCAGTTGACCAATTTGGAAATAGCAATTCCCTGTATTCATCAAGCTGATGCTGACATCCAAATGGTCTTCTTGATACAATTGCTGTCTCATGGCCAATGCCTGTAGGTGGTATTCCAATGCCTTCGAAAGATCGCCCAGCACAAAGTGACAGTTGCCGATATTGTTGTAAGAATCCGCAAGGTCTGGATGCTCTCCTTGGTAGATTTGTCGACGCAAGGTCAAGCTTTGCAGGTGTTGTTGCAGCGCCGCAAAATAATCCCCTTGCCGGTAGTGGCAGGCTCCAATGTTGTTGAACAGCTGAGCACGAAAGACAGGGTCGTCTGTTTTTTCCAATAGTTTATAATAAAGCGCTTGTGCTTCGTTGATTTTTCCCTCTTCATACCAAAGGTCTGCTTCCAGCAAATCACTACTATCCCTAGTGGAGCTTGATTCATCGCGTGGCAAGCTGGCCCTTACCTGATTCAATAGTTGTCGACATTTGTCATACTGTGCATTTTCCAATGCTTGGAAGCCATCTTTCAGAAATCGGGAAGCGACGGACTGCGCAACAGTCGCATGGGCAGACAGAAAAGTGAAAAAAATAAGGACGATATGAAGTTGACGTAAGTGCAATATTTGAGAACTTATGTACACAGGGACGGCCTCAGGGTAACCCAGACCCTTTTTAGCCAGCATAAAGTACGCAAAATTTTATCTTTACAGCCAACAGAAGTATCTTATCCCTGCTGTTTCATCGGCAGGAATGGATTGTCTTAAGAAAAAATTAAGAATATTCCATCTTCCGGGGTACGCCTGTTTACCTAAAAACACTTCAAGATGAATGCGATTCCGACCAACGAAAAGGCCCTGATCCAAGCCATCAAAAGTGGTGGCAGCCAGCGACAAAAGGCCATCCGAATGATCTACGACGATCGTGAGCTCCGATCCAAAGTCATTCACTACGTTCGAACCCACGGCGGCAATGCCGAAGACGGGCAAGATATGTATCAGGAAGGCATCATCGTTTTAGACCGCAACATTCGGGAAAATAAGTTCAGAGAAGAAACCAGCCTGAAGGGATATTTGTACTCCATCTGTCGGTTTTTGTGGATGAACCAGGCCCGAAAAAAAGCCAAAACGACCCTAACAAGTGAATCAACGCCATTCGATGGCGAGAGTGATTTCACCCCGGAATCCTCCTACTTTGAGACCGAACGAAAAAAACTGTTACAGCAAGTGCTTGATAAAATGGAAGCTAGGTGCCGCAAAATTCTAAAACTGTGGCAGCTTTCTTATTCCATGGCGGAGATTGCCAGCGAAATGAAGCTGGCCAACGATACCCAGGCCCGAAAAGCCAAATACCGTTGCCACCAATCTCTGATGAAACTAATTCAGGAACATCCTGGCATTGCTCAACAATTAGAAAATTTAAGAAAATGAATCCCGAAAAATACTACGACCGAATAGAGCATTACCTCTCGGGAAATATGTCGGAGCAGGAGCAGAACGATTTTGATAAGGAAAGTAAAGAAAATCCCGAATTGCAAATGGCTGTCGATCTGTTCCAACTCAGCCAGGAAGCCATCGAAGTAGATGTCGAAAGCGACCTCCGCCAACAAATGAACAACTGGCAGGCTGAAGAGCAACCGACCAACATCCGTCCACTAAAAGTTGCCTCCCGACGCAGAAGACTGAGCTACATCGCTGCAGCGGCTTGCGTCTTACTGCTGATTGGTACCTTTACCATCCAGTGGAACGCCGGTAATTATTCCAATGAAGCCTTGGCCAGCCAGTACTACCAACTGCCCCTTGGCTCGGACATCCGCTCTGGCAGCGCTGCCCTCGATCAAAACTTCGACCAGGCGATGAATGCTTTCGACGATGGAGCGTTCGAAGAAAGCATGCGACTGTTGGGTAAGGCTTCTACCCCCAAAAGTCAGTATCTCCTGGCACACAGCTACTTTCAACTGGGTCAGTTCGAACAAGCCATTTCGAGCTTCGATAAAGTGGTCGCAAGCAACGACAGCCGCTTGAAAGAAAAGGCAGAATGGTTTGGATTGTTGAGTAGATTGGAGGCGGGTCAGGAGGTCCAAGCCAGATTGGTCAAAATCACAGCCGATGAAGGACATTCTTACCACCAGCAGTCCATCGAATTAAATGAATCTTTAAACAGTATATGGAGAAACTTTACAAAATAATCTAAGTGGCAGTACATCAAAGGCGCTCTTTCGAATGTTTTTTCGCCTTTTAGAGTGGATATTTTTTTCGCCAAGCAAGCATGCCACCATCTAAGTTAAAAACCTTGCTATTGTCAAAGCCACCGTTTCGCATCAGCGTACAGACGCGTATGCTCCGGCGACCACTGCGGCAGTAAACGAAAAAGGAAGCTGTTTTATCTAGGTGTTCGAGCTGCTCCCAAAGATTTTCGTCAAAATAGCTGATGTTCAAGGCTCCTTCCATGCGGTCCTCTTCATATTCTTTGGGCGTTCGCACATCAATCAGAATCGCTGGTTCTGCCGCCTCTACGGCCTCCTTGAAAGCATCCGGCCCAAGATTGTTGAGCTGTGCTTTGAGGAAAAACCAACGGGGCGTTTTACACGAAGTATCCTTTTGGTTCATGGACATTAAATCTAACAGTTCGTGGAATTTTCTTTTGGGTGTGGATAAAGATCACTTTCATCCTCTCCGGGTCGGTCGGTCAGGCACCGGAAGTCTTTTTCGATCAAAATGGCAAGCTCGGCACCCTCTGCATCGATCCGTTGGCGATTTTCGACCCCTACTTGGTCCGTTTGGCACCAGGGGTAAGCCGTTGCTTCCGGAATGACAACCGTGATTCGGTTTGCCTCGTATTTTGCTTCGATGGCCACCGCAAAGGCAGACAACTCCAAGCAGTAAACCAATTTTGTGGATGGCGAAAAGGTGATGGACTCCTCTACCCTTCCGTTGAGCTGTAATTCTGTAACTTCTACCTGAGAAAGACGCAATCTGATGGAGTTACCCTTAATTCTTATTTTCATAAGCGTTATGGCAAAAATGAGCTGTAAAATCACATATTGCACTGACAACTATCGAGGCATTCAATGATCAGAGAGACATCGCGCTCTTTCAAAGAATACATCATACTCCTTCCTTCGCGCTTTACGCTCAGAATTCCTTTCAATCGCATATTTTGCAAGTGATGAGAAGTCAAGGACTGCTCGGAATCCAGCATTTCACAGATTTGACTGACGGAAAGACGTGGATGTTGTTCGAGTAGGTGAACGATGCCAAGTCTCAAAGGATGTGCAACCGTCTTGAGTATATACGCAATCCGGTCTAATTTTTCCACCAACGCAGGGTCCATGATGCTGTTACCGCTCGTTTCGGGCTTATTGTTTGTTGATTCCATATAAAACAAAGATAATAAATAAGATTATGGCATGCAATTCACTGCTTATACGGCAATTATCAAACCAACACCTGAAGAAAGCGATTGTTTGTCAAAACAAACTTAATTGCGGCGTTTTGAAGCGGTCGTGCAGGCTAGTATCCATCGGTGGCAGCCTTTGATCAGAGAAAAACTGCTTTCTAGCCAACTTAAATTGCTGATTGATCATGGTCGCCACATGCCCTTCGCCCCTCATCCTCTTGCCAAATCGCTTATCTTCAAGCTGCCCGCCATGACAATCTTTAATTTTATTGAGTATCTTATCTGAGCGATCCGGATAATTTTTTCGAATCCAATCCTCAAAAATGGTCGCCACATCTCCGTTCAAACGCACGATCGTATAGCTAGCGTTTCGAGCGCCTGCCTCAGCAACAGCTTCCAATAGCTTGAAAATCTCGTGGTCGTTCAAACCTGGAATGATTGGGGCCATCATGGCCGTGACAGGTATTCCGTGTTCCGCCAAAATTCGGATGGTTTTCAATCGGCCTTTAACAGTTGCCGTTCGCGGCTCCATGAACTGTCGAAGGCGGTCGTCTAGGGTTGTTACAGAAATACATACCCTTACCAAGTTGTGCTCGTTCAACTGCTGCAGATAATCCAAATCGCGCAACACCAAGCTGTTTTTGGTAATGATGCCCACCGGATGCCTGTATCGCCATAAAACATCGAGCAAAGATCGCGTAATTTTCAATTGCCTTTCAACCGGTTGGTAGCAATCGGTATTCCCAGACAGCATAATGGGCTCGGCCCGCCAGCGCTTGCTTTTCAACTGCTCTTCGAGTAAATCAGCTGCATTTCGCTTCACCAAAATCTTCTGTTCAAACTCCAAACCAGCACTGTACCCCCAAAAAGGATGGGTATTTCGAGCGTAGCAGTAGATGCAACCATGTTCACAGCCCTGATAGGGATTCAGCGAATAGGGAAATGGAATATCCGGACTACTTACTTTGTTCAGAATCGTTTTGGGATGTACATCAATGATCTTCGTGCGCAGCTGCGGATCATCCTCTTCCAGCATGTAAGCAAATGGATCGGCATCGTAGAGGTATTTCTCAAATCTACCTGTCGGATTGATCTGGGCGCCTCTCCCCTTTAAATATCTTTGTGTTGTAGACATGAAAGGCCAATTGAATCTAGGGCGAATGCCATCCATTGGAGGACAAACGCAGTATTTATTAAAAAATGTTTTATGCCGTTCAAATATAAAACATTTTGTTAAACAATTCAACCCAAAAGGCTGCCTCCATAGTTGATAAAAAGAAACAAGCCGAGTCCTTATCATAAAGGACCCGACTTGCGGCAAGTATTTGTTGGTTCGCAGCTATACTGCTGAAGTATTCTGTATTATTCTTTACCTTGGAAGTAAGGCTTGTCGTTCTTGCCACCACCTTGGATGTTTTCCAGGCGTGCCTTAAACTCGTTGTATTTTTCCAAATCGTCTTTCTTTGCAAAGATTTCCTTGAGTGCCGTCAATGTTCCGACATCGTTAGGGTCCATAGACTCTGCTTTTTTGAAGAATGGCAGTGCCTCGTCGAAAGCAGCAAAGACTTCCGTCTTCTTCTCTTCGTACTTTTTGAGTCCTGCTTTAGAGTAATCACCCTCCAAGGCAATCAATTCCTTGGTCATCGTAGCAGCTTTGTTGTAGTACAGAGCGCCGATGTTATAAGTGGCAGCGATGTTCTTGGAATCCTTGTCCAAGGCTGATTGGTAGTATTTCAGCGCATTGTCAAAGTGCTCCTGTGCCTTATCTTTATTTTCTGCTTCCAGTTCGCGCTGGAAGAGGTTGTCGTAAACGTGGCCCAAGGTTAGGTACAAAGAAAGGTTGTCAGGCGTTGCGTCGATGGCTGACTGTAGTTTTCCCACTAGTTCGTCTAATTTTCCTTCGCTTAGGTAGTAGTTGATCTCCTTTACCCGCAAGTTTTCGTCGCTTGGAAACTTTTCTCTTCCTTCTGATAAGATAGCCAAAGCAGCATCCTTGTCGGTCTGGGCAGTCATGGTGTAAAGAGCATCGTAAACGGTGGCCTCCTGGTAATCACTAGCTTTCAATTTGGTGAATACATCCAGGGCGATGTCGTTCATTTTAGCTTGGTAGGAAGACAATCCGACGAGGAAAAGGTAATCGTTGTATTCCTTGTCCGTAGCCAAGAGCTGCTTGTCTTTACCAACATTGGCATTGATGGTATTGCGGATGTCGATGTTGGCGTTGAAATACTTGGTTGCTTTGTCATACTCTTTGGCAGCATAAGCGATACGCCCTGCATTGTCGAGGCAGTTAAAGGTCTGTTGCAATGCAGAAACAGCGTCGTTCTTGTCGCGCTTCATTTTCTTATCTGTTCCGGCAGCCTCAATAGCCATTTTGAAATTTTCATAAGCCTTGAAAGGAGCCATTGGGTATTTCAGCGCCTTTTGCTGACCGAGCGTAATGGCGTTGAAATCGATACTAGCCAATTCGTTATTGATTTCACCAGACTTTACCCAAACCTTTGGTGCTGTCCGAGCATCAAAATCACCGATGCTAGCAGTTGCAGCGTCAATGCTGGTCCTGGCTTCCATCAATTTAGCGGCTTTAGACTCATTGTCTGTCATGCTGACAGCCTTGAAGTATTCTTTCTTTGCCGTTTTGTAGGCATCTTTTGAAGGCTGAGCCAAAAGTGCCGTACCCATTAACAAAAGGGTGAAGATTGTGAATAAGGATTTTTTCATTGTTTTCAAGTTTTATGACCGAAATGGTTATGACTTGTATTTGCTTAGATAATTAAGTAATCGAATTTAGGACGAGTCCAACGGACCCAAAGATATTTCTGCCTTGTTAAAAATAAGGCAGATTTCGTTAAAAACTGTTAAGGGTGTCTGTTAAAATCTACTTCGGCTACCAAACAAGCTCATTTTTTACTTGTCCTTGCCTATTCCTCCTCGTCTGTAGTCACATCTTTGGCCGCAGTACTTTCGGATGTTCCATCGCTAACTGCCTGGCTGTTTTCGCCCTCCTCCATAGGTGGATTGGCATTTTCCTCCTCTCCATCAGAAGGTATAACGGCTACATCGGCTATTTCGTCGTCTCCTTTGAGGGTGATGACTCGTACACCTTGGGTAGCACGCCCTTGGATGCGCAAATCATTTACGGCCATTCGGATCACGATACCCGACTTATTGGTAATCATAAGGTCGTCTTCCTCCTTGACTGCTTTGATGGCGATGAGGGTACCCGTTTTGTCGGTGATGTTCATCGTTTTGACTCCCTTTCCACCCCGATTGGTTGCTCGGTAGTCTTCCAACTTGGAACGCTTACCCATTCCCTTTTCCGAGATCACCAAGATACTTGTTTCCTCATCTTCCGGATCAACACAGACCATTCCGACGACAGCATCCTCTTCGCCCAGCAGTGAAATACCGCGGACACCAGCCGCCGTTCGACCCATCGGACGAGCCTTGCTCTCGTGGAAGCGGATGGCTCGGCCACTCAGGTTGGAAATCAGGATTTCATTCGAGCCATTGGTCAGACGAGCTTCCAACAATTGGTCGCCTTCGTTGATGGTGATAGCGTTGATGCCATTGGCGCGCGGACGCGAGAAAGCCTCGACAATGGTCTTCTTGACCAGTCCCCTGCGCGTACAGAATATGATATTGTGGCTATTGATGAAATCTTCGTCGTTCAAATCCTTGATAATGATGTAGGCTTTTACCTTATCATTTTTAGGCAAATTGATGATGTTTTGAATGACTCGACCACTCGATGTTTTGGAAGCCTCCGGAATTTCATAGACCCGCAACCAGTGACAGCGACCTTGCTCAGTGAACAGGAGCAGATAATTGTGGGTAGTGGCTACAAATAAATGCTCGACAAAGTCTTGGTTTCGGGTTTTGGCCCCTCGGGAGCCTTTGCCGCCACGACTTTGCTTGCGGTATTCGCTCGTCTTGGTCCGCTTGATGTATCCCAATTGGGAAATGGTGACCACCACCTCTTCATCAGCAATCATATCTTCGATGCTGATGCCGCCATCGGCAAAGCTGATCTCTGTGCGACGCTCGTCGCCAAATCGCTCGTTCAATTCCGTCAGTTCCCCAATGATGATGTCGCGCTGCATGCGCTCATTACCCAAAATCTCTTTGTAGTGCGCAATTTTCTTTTGAAGCTCTTCATACTCCTTTTTGACCTTGTCTCTTTCCAGACCGGTCAACTTTTGGAGACGCATGTCCAGAATGGCTCTGGCTTGTACTTCGGAAAGCTCAAAGGTTTCCATCAAGCCATTGCGGGCCTCTTCCACCGTCTTGGAACGCCGAATCAAGGCGATGACTTCATCCAAATTGTCCAAAGCGATGAGCAATCCCTCCAAAATATGGGCGCGTTCTTCTGCCTTTTTCAGATCGTATTGCGTACGTCTGACGACAACCTCCAAGCGGAATTTGATGAATTCCTCGATCAAGTCCTTCAAATTCAGCAACATCGGGCGGCCATTGACCAAAGCAACATTGTTGACCCCGTAAGAACTTTGAAGAGGCGTATATTTATAAAGACTGCTCAGCACGACATTGGCAATCGCATCTCTTTTGATCTCAACCACGACGCGCAGACCGTTGCGGTCGGATTCATCTCGGATGGCAGAAACACCTGTAATCTTCTTGTCGTTGACCAGATCAGCCATTTTGACGATCATCTGTGCTTTGTTGACCTGATAGGGAATCTCCGAGATGATGATCCGCTCCTTCCCCGTGTTCGAGGTCTGAATTTCGGCCCTACCTCTTACAACGATGCGGCCGCGCCCCGTTTGAAAAGCATCTTTGACCCCTTGGTAACCATATATAATGCCTCCCGTCGGGAAATCAGGTGCTTTGACGTGCTGCATCAACTCCTCGATCGTAATTTCTGGGTTGTTGATCGTCTCGATGACACCCGCTACGACCTCCGAGAGGTTGTGCGGCAGCATATTTGTGGCCATCCCGACGGCAATTCCAGAGGCTCCATTGATTAGGAGGTTGGGAACCTTGGTTGGTAAAACGGAAGGTTCTTTGAGGGAATCGTCGAAATTGAAGGTAAAGTCGACTGTATCCTTGCCTATGTCGGCCAGTATTTCGTCAGAAATGCGTCTGAGGCGGGCTTCGGTATAACGCATGGCGGCCGGACTGTCGCCGTCCATGGAGCCGAAGTTGCCCTGCCCGTCGACCAGCGGATAGCGCAGGGACCAGTTTTGAGCCATTCGCACCATAGAATCGTAAACGGACTGGTCGCCGTGTGGGTGGTATTTACCCAAGACCTCACCGACAATACGAGCGGATTTCTTGTGCGCTTTGTTGTAGGTCAGCCCCAATTCCGACATGCCAAATAAAACCCGACGATGCACAGGTTTGAGGCCGTCTCTGACATCGGGCAAGGCCCTTGATACAATGACCGACATCGAATAATCGATGTAAGCCGATTTCATTTCATCCTCAATGTTGATAGGGATAATCCTTTGATCTGATGCCATTTATTAATTATTCTTTGATACCTCGATGATTTAGCGGGGCAAATATACTAAAAATGGCCAAGTAATTATAATTGAAGCGCATATACATTTACCGACACAAACGGCAGGGCTGGAAAACAAAATTGCGGTAATACCTCTCCTGATGGTATTACCGCAAAACCGGTTTTTTCAATCAATGAATGCCGGCATTATAGCTCTTTGACAATCCGATCCGTCTAGGAACGGATGCTATTTATGGAACTGCTGTCTTCTAATAATTTTTCATCGCGACCTTGTACTCGTTAGCATCGTGCTTGGCCACTGTCCAATAGTTGTAATCTCGGACCATCCTATCCAGGTTGCGATATTCAAACTTCTTACTACCGATTCGCTTGCTCAATGCGGTGTAGTCCTTGAAAATCGATCGGGCATCTTTACCAAACTTATCGCGGGTTACTTTGCTGAAGTTGCCATCATTGTCTTTGACATAATAATGGTACTTGTAAGGTTTCTTCGGGTTGTTGCGCACCTCGATGTAGTAGCAGTAAAGGGTTAACTCTCCCTCCTCCTCTTTTTCCATAAAAACGGTTGTTGGACCGAATGGCTTGGGTGGATAGTCGACCTTTTGTTTTTCAAAGTGAACCCATCGTTTACTTTTTCTTCCGATTTCGTCGATCTCTTCTGTCTCGAAACCGTAGCCTTGCAGCTGATTTGGCTTGTAAATCTTCTTTTTGCTAGCGCCGGGATGATAGAATTGAACTTTTACTTCATTATCGGTAATCGAACCGATTTGCACCGTTCCTTCTATTTTTTCCCCGTCGTTGTCGATGATGTAGCCAGGGACCTTGTCTCCCTTCTTGGCATAAGCATTACCAGCGACAAACAATACTAAAATGAGTAGCCAAAACTTTTGAGTCATTCTCATGGTATATCAGATTTTTAGGAATTTAATTGTCTCCAAAAAATAGAAGCAGACCTGACAGATCACTCCCGAATCATAGTTTTGTTTTATGTTTTAGAAGTATGCGGTCTGCCAGGCCTGTCTTCCCTACCGGTTATATGAGATGACCTCAGTCGCTTGGCACTAAAGTAAAAAGGCCCGCCACTTCGTTTTCACCATTTTTCCGGATATTGTGACATTCAAAGCAGTCCAACATCAACTTTATCTTTGGCTGTCTGTTTGAATATAAAACCAACATACATCCAAATGTTACTGGCTTTTCCCAACACATTACTGCTGCTGTTTTTTTACGCAACCCTGTGGTTCATCATCGCACAATGGCGCAAAAACAACAGTTTAGCAGATGTTGCGTGGGGGTTGGGATTCGTCGTACTCAGTCTATATTTGTGGGGATTCGATCCTGGTTTTCAGAGGGGCTTACTTACGTCTTTTGTGACAATTTGGGGGTTGCGACTCTCAATACATATTTTTAATCGAAATATGAAGAAAGCCGAAGATTGGAGGTACGTCAACATGAGACAAAAATGGGGCCAAAGGCAATACTTAATGGCTTATTTACAAGTATTTATCCTACAAGGCACACTGCTTTGGATCATCGCTATTCCGATATTCCTTCCGTCCCCTTCAGACGGGTACAGCTTGTCAATTGTACAAATCATTGGAACAGCTTTTTGGCTGGTTGGCTTTTTGTGGGAATCTATTGCAGATTGGCAGTTGTACCAATTCAAAAAGGATGGAAAAAACAAGGGTAAGTTGATGACACAGGGCTTGTGGGCCTATTCCAGACATCCAAACTATTTTGGTGAGATCGTCTTATGGTGGGGTATTTTTCTATTCGTACTACCTTGGGAAAATAGCTGGTTGGCAGTATTGAGCCCTTTGATGATTACCTTTTTATTGACCAGAGTTTCGGGTGTGCCGATGCTAGAGGCCAAATACAAGGAACACAAGGCATACAAAGCCTACATTGCCAGTACAAATGCCTTGATTCCAAAATTTCGATAAGCTACCTATAAATAGGATGCATTTCGCAGATCATCCGTAAAGAACTTTTTAGGCTATAAACCCTGTATCAATGGCCTTGAATGAGCGAAAAAAGAAAAAATTTATCGTAAACACCCAATAGACCACCCCCTTTAAGTTCACATTATCTTATCTTTGCCCGGCTAATTGATGCCTGGTGAAATGCTAAATACGAAATACATACAGATGGAACCTGTAAAACCTTACGAGAGAGAGCAAGATGGCAAAAAGAGCCAGGTCTCCAGGATGTTCAATAAGATTGCTCCTTACTACGATTTCCTGAACCGTTTACTGTCATTGGGAATTGACACCATTTGGCGCAAAAAGGCAATTGCGAGATTGCAAGGTGGGCCGCACGCCGTTATACTGGATGTCGCGACCGGAACGGCGGATGTTGCATTGGAAGCGGCACGCCAGTTGCAGTTTGAAAAGATAACGGGTATCGACATTTCAACGGAAATGCTAGATGTTGGCCGAAAGAAAATTGAGAAAAAGGGCTTGAGCCAGAAAATTGTCCTCCAAGAAGGTGATTCGGAGAATCTCCCTTTTGCAGACAATACCTTCGACGCCATTACCGTTGCATTTGGAGTAAGAAACTTCGAGAATCTCGAAAAAGGATTGGGTGAAATGTACCGGGTACTCAAAAAAGGCGGCCAAGTGGTCGTTTTGGAATTTTCAAGACCCACAATTTTCCCTTTCCGTCAAATATTCAATGCCTACTTCAAATACATTCTACCACTGATTGGACGTTTTACATCCAAAGATCCCAAAGCATATCGCTACCTCTATGAATCGGTGCAGCGATTTCCAGACGGCGATCAGTTTGTTAAAATATTAGAAAAAACCGGATACAATTCAAATCAATGCACGCGACTAAGTTTAGGAATCTGCTCGATTTACGTTGGAAAGAAATAAGCCTTGTCCTCGTTTTGATGCTTTCTTGTGTATTCATAGGAAATGCCCAAAGCTCCCGAGGTAATTACAACTTTCTGGACTTTCAGTCTAAACCTTACTACTTTGGTATTACTCTGGGCTACAATACCTCCGATTATAAGGTATTTCATTCTAAGCGTTTCATTCTCAACGACAGCATCAGCACTGCCCAATCACTCAGTGGACCAGGTTTCAATCTCGGCATCGTCAGTAACTTGAAAATCGGTCAATATTTCGACTTCCGCTTTCTGCCTACACTTTCCTTCGCCGAACGCAATATTTCCTTTACTTCTCCAGACGACAATCGTCCGCCCTACAGTCAGAAGACTGAGTCGGTCTTTGTAGAACTGCCCTTTCACATACGTTACAAATCCGCTCCCTACAACGATATGCGGCTTTTTGTAATTGGGGGGGTCAAATACAGCTTCGATGTTGCCAGCGATTCCAGAGCCCGACAGGCCAATGAACGGGTTAAAATCTCACCAACTGATTTCGCTTTTGAATATGGTGCCGGCGTACAGTTTTTCTTTCCTTACTTTATTTTTTCGCCCGAGTTTAAGATTTCTCATGGCCTGAACAACATCCTCATTTTCAATTCGGCATTAGAGCAGTCTAATGTCGTCGAGAAAATCTTGTCCAGGGCATTTACCATCTCCCTACATTTTGAAGGATAATACGCCCTTTTAGCAACGACACTGTTGTTCTACAAAGGTGATCACTTCTGGAAAAAAGGCATTGAATTCCGATTCATATGCCCCATAATCTTGTTGCAAGTCTTCTATCGCATGGGCAAAGTTGGAGGGAAAGCGCGTTCTTTGGTCCATTCTTTCAAGGGTGTAGCGCAAGCCTTCTATGCTGCCATAGCCCACCAGCCAATTCCCATCGATCATTCCCACTAGGCGGTTTTGCAGCTTGACAGGCATAACCGGTAGGTGTTTCCGAAGGACCTCATACATTGCATCTGCAAATTCCTGTAAAGTACGTCCACTGTATCTCGACCAATTTTTAGACAATAGGTGGTCATAGAGTATGTCAATCACGACTGGCGCATACTTGCGATGACGAGGTCTCAGTCGATGTACCCCCTGTAAGACTTTCGGATGCTGGTCGGTGTAAGTATCGATTTGCCGATGCAAGAGAACCCCTTTCTGGATGTCGGAATGATAGGTCGCCATTTCACGATTGCGGATAAAGTCAGCGATCATATTGCCAACAATGAGCTCTTCCGTTTCACAAGACAAGAAAAGATGTGCCAGAAAATTCATTTAGCTGTATTGAATGGCTTGGTTAAAAACTATATATTTGCACCGCCAAAATGGCTACATCTGTTGCAGTTTGAAAAATGATCTCCATCTGCTTTTTGTAGCCAATTTTAAGTATAAACAAATGGCCGACTCAATAGTTGGTCTATTTACTATAGAACGAAAGTACAACTATGGCTCTGAAATGTGGCATCGTCGGTTTACCCAATGTAGGTAAGTCCACGCTTTTCAACGCTCTGACATCTGCCAAGGCTTTGGCAGCCAATTATCCATTCGCAACCAAGGACCCCAACACGGGGATCATCACTGTACCAGATATACGTTTGGATAAACTCACCGAAATTGTCAATCCCAAGAAAACCCAACCGACCACCATCGAGATCGTCGACATTGCCGGGCTGATCAAGGGAGCAAGCAAGGGCGAAGGCTTGGGCAACCAGTTTTTGGCCAACATCCGGGAGGTGGACGCCATTGTACATGTCGTTCGCTGCTTTGACAATGGCAATATCGTCCACGTTGATGGCGACATCAATCCGGTTCGGGACAAAGAGACCATCGACATGGAACTGCTGCTCAAAGATATGGAGACGGTCGAAAAGCGCTTGGAAAAGCTGCGCAAGCAGGCTAAGAGCGGCAAGAAAGAAGACCAAAAGAAAGTGGCCATCGCCAACCAAATTCTGGAACACCTGGAGGCGGAAAAGCCAGCCAGAAGTTTGGACTTTGGTCCCAGCGAAGAGAAAGACCTGCTGGATGAAATGCTCCTGCTGACGTCTAAGCCCATTTTGTACGTTTGCAATGTCGATGAAGAATCTGTCCTTGAAGGCAACGAACATACAGCTGCCTTTAAAAAGTTTGTGGCGGATGAAAATGCAGAGGTTATTTTAATTTCTGCAGGTATTGAAGCCGATATTGCCGAATTGGACACCCGGGAAGAACGCATGGAATTTCTGGAAGAGATGGGACTGAAGGAGCCAGGAGTCAATAAGCTGATTCGCGCTTGTTACAAGCTACTCAACCTGATTACTTACTTCACCGCTGGTGTCAAAGAAGTTCGCGCCTGGACCATTGAAGACGGTACCTTGGCTCCACAGGCAGCTGGTGTGATTCACACAGACTTCGAGAAAGGCTTCATCCGTGCAGAAGTTATTAAGTACAGCGACTTTGTCACTCTAGGGTCGGAGCAAGCTGTCAAGGAAGCGGGTAAGATGAATGTGCAAGGGAAGGAGTATTTGGTGGAAGATGGTGACGTTATGCATTTTCGCTTTAACGTTTAAGGATTGCCCTTTCGATACTATATATTGTACAAACCTTTTGGCTACCTCAGCCAATTTACTCAGGAAGCACCTGGCCAAAAAACCTTGGCTGATCTTTGCAAAGGGCTTCCCTCAGATGTCTATCCCATTGGGAGGTTGGATAAGGATAGTGAAGGCTTGTTGCTGTTGAGCAATGACAAAGTGCTGAACCATCGCTTGCTGAATCCCTCTTTTCGACATACCCGCACTTATTGGGTGCAAGTGGAAGGCATTCCCACCGCCGAAGCACTGGAAAAAATCCGCCAGGGTGTGGACATTCGCATCAACAAAAAAATTCATCGCACGGCCCCTGCCAAGGTTCAACAGCTGCCAGTACCTCCCCCCCTAGCTGAACGCAACCCTCCCATCCGATTTAGGGCCAACATCCCCACTACTTGGTTAGAGTTGCAATTAACAGAGGGCAAAAACCGCCAAGTCCGACGTATGTGCGCCAAGGTGGGCTATCCAACCCTGCGCTTGGTGCGGCAAGCCATCGAAGATTTACAGTTGGGAAAAATGGCAATAGGTGAAATCCGAGAGATCACCCAAGGCGAGCTTTTAAAATTCTTAAAAATCAGCAACCTCCACTGATCAACTGATAATCAGTAACTTAACACTTCAACTTCAAGTAATCACTCTTTTCTGGTCATTTTTTTTTGATCGTTTGGGTACGCTACAACACGCCTCAACACATATGGATGTACGCAAGAGATTGCGACCCAAAAAATCAAAACTCCTCAAGCCATATTACTTTAAAACTAAAAAAAACCAGAAAATGAAAACGATCCAGAATGTTTGCTCGATTTTTTGTCTACTACTTTTCTTCTCCGTTAGTACGTTTGCTGGCCTGCCGCTAAAGAACTTTAATGGTAAGTTTAAAAATGAAAATGCCTCCACTCGCGGAATTACCCAGATCAACTTAGTCGTCTCTGGTGCGTCCGTCAAAGCACAGACGTTTGGCTCCTGCAGCCCTAAAGACTGCGACTGGGGTGTCGTGAAGGGAACTCCTTTTACCAACTCTGTAAGCGCAAAGGTTCAAAATAATACAGAGGCCATCCAGTTTATCTACAAGAAAGGACATGCCGTCACAACTTTGATCGTCACGCCCGCTGGCAGAAACCGAATCGCTGTTCGCTCCCTAACCAAGTTTAGAGATGGTTCCAATCGGTCCGCATACACAAGCATCGCTTATTTCCGAAAGACTGTAAGTGTCAGACCCGTCACCTTGGCTGCTCCACAACAGAACTCTCGCTGCGGACAAACCTACAACAACTTCCCAAGACGTACCAATGTCAGTTGGAAGGCTGTCAGAGGTGCCAGCAAATACATCGTAGAAGTTGACTGCTTCCACTGCTGCAAGAGTGGCAAATGGTGTACGCAAGTTGGGAAGAGCTGGAAAAAGGAAACGGTCAAAGGCACCAGATACTCATTCAACTTTGTAGGTGCGCAGCCAGGACGTTGGAGAGTCAGAGCGGTAGACAGCAAAGGGAAGCCTGGCAAAGTCAGTCCATGGTGCAACTTCAAGTATACCAAGTAATTCAATTCGTCAACCTCATATAAGGTACTAAACAATCGATCCCGGACTTTCATGGAAAGCCCGGGATTTTTCATTGATTCAGATTACTCGCCATTTGGCCCAAGAGCTATCTGACGAATAGTTTTTGTGGTAATTCTTGATTCACTCTCACCCAGTATACACCCGCAGGCAGAGCTTCCAGGTCGATCATCAAACCATCGCTCAGTAGTCGATGGTTGCGTTCTATCTGCTTGCCAGTAAGGTCGAAGAGACCGACAGACTGGATGTCTTTTTCATATCGGACCTGCACTTCCTTGGTAGCTGGATTCGGAAAAAGCTCAAAGGTACCAGCAAGACTGCCAAATTCCACGACCCGAATGTCGGAGAGATTTGCCGCACCATTGAAGTCGACTTGGCGCAATCGATAATAATTTTGACCTGAAAAAGGCTTGAGGTCCTTGGCCCGATAATAAGTTGGTTGATTGGTATTGCCTTTGCCCTTTTGCCTTTCTATTACAAACCATTCCATGCCATCGCGACTCTTTTCAATTTCAAAGTAGTCGTTGTTGATTTCGGAAGCTGTCTCCCAGTTCAGTAGGACGGCTTGCTCTTTGGAGGCGGCACGGGCGCTGAAATCTACCAACTCGACAGGCAAGGGCGAAGTTGTTGTCACTGAGATGTTGTCGATGAAAGTGGCTGTTCCATCTGTGCTGCGATAATCCTTGGTGTACTTGTGGCTGCCTTCAAATGCCAGGGTAAAGACCCGATTGGCCGCTACGGCTGTCAAATCGACAGAAATACGCTGCCAGGTCTCTGCGGCATCGGAAGCTACCTGATAATTTCCACCTACTTGTTGGCCATCTACCAAAATGCGCAGGTTGCTGTAATTCCCATTGGCAAAATACAATTGCCTCAAATCAAACTCCAACAGCAAATCTGCCGCCGGTCGCGCATCAATGCACAATTCAACTTTTGACTTGTAAAACTGATTTCTCAGCGAATCAAAGGCATTGGCAGTTGTTGGTGTGTTGAATCGCGGACTTGTACTGTTGAAATAGCCATCCATGTAAAGCCCCCCATTTCCATCTTTTGCCGCTGTTGCATCCACACCGACATTGCCCTTGTAGTTTTCCCGCACCCAGAAATCATCCAAAGCAGTAGGAGCCCCCTCAAAGTCAATGAGGACCGGCAAGTTTTTGACCCCCACTTTCACAGCCTTCGTTTTAACCAACTGGTCATTGACTCCATCTTTGGTCACCGTAAGGTCTACATCATAGACGCCAGGAGCTGTATAAGTATGCGAAGGAGATTGTAAAGTGGAAGAATTACCGTCACCAAAGTTCCAATTCCAAGCCGTCGCTTCGGCCTCTGTGGCATCACTAAAGTCCACACTGAGCTGAGAAACACAATCCGGATCGTATTCCACATAGAAATCAGCATTCAAGTCAATGGCATTGCCACAATTGAGATAGGCCCGGCTGTTGGTCAATGCAAAAGCCATCCGGCTCAGTTGGCCCGGCGTAAAGTAGGTCCGACACTCCTTTCGCGCATACGACATTACGTTGGTCGGCTCCGGCTCGTACTGGTCGCCATTTTCATCTGTGTCCGTACCATTGTACGCACAACCAGGGTCCAGCAAGCCAGATAGCCGAGGGTCCGCCGGTGTGTCGCAAAGCATGTCTCCTTGGGTCGCACAGTCACTGCCATCAACCGCCTCCGGCCCAAAGGCAGTGGTATGGGTATGGTAGAGGTCGAAATAATGCCCCAGTTCGTGGGCGAAAGTACTGCCATTATTGGTGCAAGAGTTGGCCAGCATGACAAAATCCAGTCCACCAGGAAATTGCGCATGACCACAAATACTAGTCGTACCACTCAACACATTGCGAGTGGTGTAGATGTTGACGACATTTGGTACACCATGATCCCGATCTAAATCCCACATTTCCGATTTATCGTAATTGTAGTAATCCGTATCATCGATGTAATTAATGCCACTGCATTGATAAAAATGAATATTAGCAGCCTTAAAATGATCATTGACAATTTTTAGGGCGGCGATGAACTCCTCTGCCGATAAGCCATCGTTGCCATCGTCATCTCGGATAATATGCAGTTGAATCGGGACAAAACTGATGGATCGGCCAGCGCGCTGAAACTGATGTTTTTGGGCGCGCCATTGTTCATCCAATAATCGAAGTTCTTCCAAATCTGCATCTGTTTCCAACACCGTACCGCATTTGTGCTGGGCAGTGGATTCTATTGAAGATGCAAAGAAAAGGAGTAGGAGCAGAAAAGCTAGGAGGCAATGTTTTTTCATAAAGCGTTTATTTTTTGTGCATACTTGGAACAATGATCCCTGAGCGTTCCATCCGTTTTAGACAAGTGAAACAAAGGTGCTTTGAGTATTTCAGGGATGATTGGGATGCTACAACTAGAAGTCGTCTTAGTAAATATAAGAATTTTACGCCACTCAAAAGCCTTTTAGTTCTTGAATCTCCCAATAATGAAAACTGTATTGCAAAGGAGGGGTAAGCACAGCCAAGTTCGCACGGTATGCCTATACGAACAGTCCGTTAAAAACGACATCGAACTACTTATTCAGTCTGGCAAGCCGTATCTTACCATATCAACCAATTTGTGCTTCATTCATGTCCAGGAAAATGCAAAAACGAGACTGCAAAATAGACTTGCCAAAAATCTTTCTATATCTCGTATGGATGCTATTGGTGCAATGTAGTACGTTTGTTTCCTTGCATGCACAGTACATCGATTTATTCCAACTAGAGCAACGGTTGGATTCCATCGTCGAAGCCGGACGTCTCGAAGGTGCCTATCCAGGGGCGCAGCTGTACATTGCCAGGGCCGGCAAGGTGCTGTTGCACAAGACCTATGGCTTTCATACCTATGCGCAGAAGCAGGCAGTCCAAAAGAACGACCTGTACGACTTGGCATCCATCACGAAGGTCAGTTCGGGTTTGCCCTTGCTGATGAAGCTGTATGGAGAGGGAAAATTCGACCTGGACGCTCCTCTTCGTCGGTACTTACCCTCTTTTCGAAAATCCAATAAAGCCAATTTGAGTTTTCGCGAGATGCTGAGCCACCAAGCTAGGTTGAAGCCTTACATTGTTTACTGGCAAAACTGCCTAAAGGAAGATAAAAGCTTTAAGCGAAATACCTTCAAGCACCAATATTCGAAAAAGTATTCCATCAAAATTACCGATAATTTGTACCTCCATCGGAGATACTACAAAAAGATGTATCGGGCCATTCGGGATTCTCCGCTGGAAGCCCAGGTAAAGTACAAATACTCTGGCCTACTCTTTTTACTCCTTCCAAAAATCATCGAAAACATCAGTGGGGAAGATTTTGAAGACTATCTGCGCAAAGAAATTCTTGACCCAATTGGTGCCAAAGCATTGTTGTACAATCCAAGTAGCGTGTATCCATTGGATCGGATTGTTCCGACGGAAAGAGATACCTTTTTCAGAAAGCAATTGGTGCATGGCCATGTCCACGACGAGGCTGCTGCGATGCTGGATGGGGTTTCTTGCAATGCGGGTTTATTTGGAACGGCCAAAGATTTGGCTAAGCTTTTTCAGCTATACTTAGATGATGGGCAATACGAGGGCCGGCAATTGATTTCAGCAGCGGCTGTGCGAGCGTTTACCCAACGGCACTATTCTGAGCATAACAATCGTCGTGGCCTTGGATTTGACAAACCATTGATTGAATACGACCCCATTGCGGCTTACGTAGCGCGCGATGCTCCACCGGAGAGCTATGGACATTCTGGCTTCACTGGCACCTTTGTTTGGGCCGATCCCGTTCACGACCTACTGCTTGTCTTCCTGAGCAACCGAGTTCACCCCTACCGTTCCAGCCGAAACTTGTACAAGCTGGGCATTCGACCGGCGCTCCACCAGGCGATTTACGATGCCTTCCACCGCTAAGACGCCTACTGCCCCTTGGCCAATGTAAATCCGAAAGTAGAACCTACGCCAGGCGCCGAACGGACGTTGATGGTTTGTTTGTGTGCTTCGATGATGTGTTTGACGATGGAGAGCCCTAGGCCAGAGCCACCTCGCTTGCGCGAACGACTTTTGTCTGCCCGAAAAAAGCGGTCAAAAACCCGGTTCAGGTGCTCCTCCGCGATCCCGATGCCATTATCGGCCACTTCCACTAGGATGTTTTTGTCCATATCGTAAAAGGCCACCTTGGTGTGGCCATCGGGTTTTCCGTATTTTATGGAATTGATGATGAGATTGGTCAGTACTTGTCGAATGTTCTCGCGGTCCGCCTTTACGAGAAAGTGGTCATTGGCTCCCAGTTTAAAGAGTAGCTTGATGTTGTTCTCTTTGGCGGCGATTTCTAAGTCCTCAAAGATTTCCTGGGTCAATTCATAGATGTCAAAATCCTGCATTTCCAGCATTTGCTCTCCGGATTCCAGCCGGGAAATCCCTTCCAAATCCATCACAATGGTTTGCAGCCTTTCCACATTATTGGCCGCCTTTCGCAGGTAGCTGCGGTTGATCTGCTCATCGTACAAACCACCGTCGAGCAAGGTATGTATGTAACCCTGAATACTGAATATGGGCGTTTTGAGCTCGTGTGAAATGTCCCCCATGAAGTTGCGACGATATTCTTCCAACTCTTTCAGGCTGGAAATCTCATTTTGCTGGTCTTGTACCCACTCGGATACCTCCTTTTCTACTTCACCAATAATATCGGCACTCATGTCGATGTCTCGGGATTTATCGGCTGCAGCCACTTTGAAGCGGTGGATGTTTTTGTAGATGAGCTTTATTTTGCGGTAGATGTAGTTTTTTAAAGAATACAAAATGACTACATAAGCAGAAACAAAGGTAAAAAAGATGATAAGCGGCAGGATCCACAGGGGATAGCTCATGGCTCCACTTAGGTTGAGTAGCAGCAATAGCAGGGCTAGGATACCGCTGATGGCTCCCACAGAGTAAAGAGCAATTTGTTGAGGTGTTGCATTTTTCATAGGCACTGACTAAAACTCGAATTTGTATCCTATGCCTTTGACCGTTTTAATGAACTTGTCGCCCATTTTCTCTCTTAACTTCCGAATGTGTACATCGATGGTTCGATTTCCAACGATAACGTCCGTCCCCCATACTCGACGGAATATTTCATCTCTGGAAAACACTTTTCCAGGCTTGGAAACCAATAGAAAGAGCAATTCAAACTCTTTGCGAGCCAAATTAATATTTTTACCCTGTAGTTGGATGATAAACTTCTCGGGATCGATGATTAAATCGCCAAATTCCAATACGCTATTTTGTTCTTCCTTTGGTACTCTACCAGGCCGACGAAGTAAGGCCCGAATACGACTGATTAGTACCCGGGTTTTGACGGGCTTAGTGATGAAATCATCCCCTCCAGCATCCAAAGCAGCAATCAGCGTAAAATCTTCATTGCGGGCAGTCAAAAAGGCGATAATAGTCGAATCAAACTGTTTCTCCTCTCTCAACATTCTACACACTTCTACCCCATCGAGTTCGGGCATCATAATATCCAGCAGGATTAAATCCGGCTCAAAATTTTTGGCAACTTTGACGGCATTCTTGCCATCTCTAACGGTTTTGACATCATACTGCTCGTTGCGAAGATTGTAACTGAGGAACTCAAGTATGTCGTCCTCGTCATCGACAATCATAATTTTTGCAAGTGCGTCGACCATTTAGGTTATTTTAATTCAAATGTAATGTGTACTGTCTGTAAATTTTTAATGTAATAGCTAGGGAGCATCAAAAAAAAGGAAATTAACGTGCATGTATTTATAAAAGATATTATTTTTGCATTAAGCCTTTTAATTATTCTCTCATAAGTCTAAGTAAGGTCTTCTTCGGAAGGCTTTACTTATTTTTTATTGCCCAACGCTGATCGAATTTAACTCGTCCAACACCTTCACATACACTTCCCGAGTCAGCACCGGGTCTTGCTTCATCAGCTCAATGTTGTGGTGCAATTCGGCCGAATCCATACCATGCATTTCATAAACCTGCCCATAAAATACACGTAATACACTGTCTTTCAAGGCCATATCCGGAATATCATTGGCCGCAGCCTCTGCAATATGGACATCTCTCAGCACTTTTGCCAAATCCTCTGCTGGCACTTCTAGCTTGGTTTCCTCCTTACAAGCAGTGATCAAAAGGAGAAAAACGATGATAAATTTCCACTGGTTCATTATTAAAAGTATTGCTTCGGATAGTAAAACGCAGAAAGTCTTCCACTGTGTTCGTCAAACATCGACCATTTTTCAACATCTGCGTCGACACGCCCAATTCCACAGGTTGGCACATTGGAAATGTACTCCTTGGAATAATTATTTACCAAGCTGGTAAAACAGGGATTGTGTCCGAATATCAATACGGTTTGCCAATCGTCTTTCAGGGATTTAATGACGGAAATTACCTCTTCGCCCCAAGCCTCGTATATCTCGCGTTTGACTAGAATTTCTCTACGGTCGATCGCAAAGGCATCTGCAAAATACGCCGCCGTTGAAAAGGCCCGGTTGGCTGGGCTGGAAATAATTTTGTCGACTTTGACACCTCGGCCGACCAACATCCTAGACATGAATGGGGCATCACGGCGACCTCTATCGTTTAATGGTCGGTCGATGTCGCTCAGCGAAGAATCGGCCCAGCTGGATTTTGCGTGCCGAATAAAGAAAACTGTTTTCATCTTGTTTGATTCCTTTCGGCAACAAGTTACAAATTTCTTTATTAGATTTGTCGGTTTATGACGAGCCGATGAATTTTGCACTGAAAGATATAGAATTGTACATTGACGACCTCTGGGTGGAACAGGGCGAGGCGCTGCTATTGGAATTTCCCGAACAGAAATTGCACGAAATTGAGCGGCATTTGTGGGTCGGAACAATGGGAGATTCGGAAATCGAAGTGCAAATCAGCCCATCAAAGGTCAAAGCCTATACCTGCGAATGCGATGATTTTAAGCGCGAAAAGATATGTTCGCATGTGACCGCTGGTTTATTGTACCTACGAAAGCTGCTCCAACAAAAAGAGGAGGAAAAAAAGGCAAAGGCCGTCCCCCCAAAGGCTACTTCTAATAAGCTCACCATTCCACTCATCCTTCGCTCGGCCAATGACGAGGAATTGAGACAGTTCATCCGCCAATACGCTCGCATCAACCGAGATTTTGCCCTGTCGCTCAAAGCACGCTTCGCCGCCAGGATCGACTCCATCGACAGCCATGCCAAATACGAGCAGCTCTTAGACGCCATTATCAAGCCCGGTACGAGCAAAAAGCGGAAGATGACTGCCAAAACGCGTACCCAACTACTACGCTTACTGGATGAGCTGGAAATCCAAGCCAAAGACAGTCTGGCCATCGAAAATCCGACAGAGACGTTTGCCATCTCTCAAGCTGCCTTGGATAAGGCCGGTTCCATCCTCCGATGGCCTTCCGACAAGGAAGTCGATTTTCCAGCCATCTTCCGCCGCTTCATCCGGCAACTGTTACAAATCCAGCTGTCAGCAGTCGCTCCAGCTCTAAAGGTCAAAATCTTCGATTACCTCCTCGATCTTTGCTTCACCCCAACCCTACTGGAAAAAGGTTTGTCGGATGATTTAATTCAGTTTGCCATCGAGAAAGACCTGAGCAGCACTCAACGACAACAGATTCTAGAGCGGATTGACATACTATTGGCCTCTACCCAGTTGGAAAAAAAGTACCACCTCCAACTATTAGTCAATAAACTACGCTTACTGGAATTGGAAGGCCGATCGGAAGAACAAGAGGCACTCATCAAGAAGCACTTAAATGAACCCAATGTATTGCTACATGCCATTGATCGCTCCTTGCGCAATCAGCAATACTCTCAGGTCCAGAAGCTGGCCGAAAGAGGATTGAATGATTATAGAAATACAGAGATTCTCGCCGCTTTGCGGGAGGCGCTGTTGAGTGTAGCGCTGCATTTGAAGGATAAAAAAGAAACCGCCCACCAAGCTCTGTGGCTATTTTTACATCACTATCAAATCGACTATTTCCGGCAGTACAAGTCGACTTTTCGCAAATCTTCCTGGCCCAAAGCCTTTCAAAAACTGCTAACCACTTTGGATGAAAGACCTTTTAGTCTGGCCAAGAGAGACATGCACTCCGACGTCTTTGTAGAAGAGCAAAAACCGACTGCTTTGTACGAATACATCCACAAGATTCGATCGATGGACCTACTACTTCGTCATGGCCAGTATCTTTTCCAGTGGGATGAAAAAAAGACCAACGAGCTGTACACAGAACTGCTGGAAAATTACATTTCCAACCACATTGGCCGACAAACCTCTCAGAAAGTTCGCCGCCTGATTCAGCACCTGCATGAGATCAATCAAGCGAAAGTCGCCGCTCGACTGGTGGCCTTTTTGAGACAAGAATATGGTGAAAGGGATTCGTTGATGGACGAATTAGCGGTATTCCGATAGAAAACCCACTACTGTTCTTCTTTCCACTTCAAGCTCGGCACATCTTTCACAACCATTTGAATGGTATTGCGGATGCGTTCCTCCAATAAGATCACCTTTTCTGCCGTCAATGAACCCAACATTTCACTGCGGTAGTGGCGCACCGTGATCAACTTCAATTGACGTTCCACAACCACCTTGAAATCCTTCTCGATGCTTTCAGCAAATCCCTCCACCCGCTGGTCGATGTCATTGACACAAACCGCAAAACTGATGGCTGTATTCTGCATCATATTGACCTGCAATCGATGGCGGGCAATCTCCTTAAACAAATAGCTCAAGTGGTGTTCTGCAACGAAGGAAAAGTCGCGTGTCGAGATGTGGAGCAACGCCTGCTTATTTTCCACAGCTACCATGGGCGGATAGGTATCTTCTGTTTCATCCGAAATACAAGTCCCACTCCCCTTTGGTTCAATAAAAGATTTAACCCAAAGTGGTATATTCTTGTTCTGCAAGGGCTTAATTGTCTTTGGATGAATTACTTTTGCACCATAGTAAGTCATCTCAATGGCTTCTCTGTAAGACAAGCGATCCAGTTTACTGACATTGTCAAACAAGCGCGGATCAGCTGTTAGCACCCCAGGTACATCCTTCCAAATGGTCATATCGATGGCATCCAAACAATAAGACAGGATGGCTGCCGTATAATCAGAGCCCTCTCGACCAAGCGTCGTCGTAAAATTCTCAGAGGAGCTGCCAATAAACCCCTGGGTTAATACAAAGCCTCCCTTTTCAAGGACGGGTTTTGCAAATTGATTGGCCCGCTCGATTGTCTCTGGCCATTGTACCCAGGCTTCCCGGTACAGGTTGTCTGTCCGGATGATATCGCGCGCATCCAACCAGACGGTCGGCAACTGTTGGAGATTGAGGTAAGCCGCAACGATTTTCGTAGACAAGACCTCCCCAACCGATACCAACTGATCGTAGGTGTAGTCAAAGTCTTCTTCGGGAGGCTCTTCCAGTACCCATTCGATCTCCACAAAAGCATCATTGATGTCAACGAAGATGGGATGATTGGCCTCAAACAATTCTTGCATAATCGAATAATGCGACTGTTTGACCAAGCCCAGCAAGGCCATCGCTTGATCCCCTCCTTTGGCATGTTCCTCCACCACCCTTTCCAGGGCATTGGTCGTTTTTCCCAATGCAGAAACAACGATGGCTATTGGCTCATCCTTGAATTGCTGTAAAATACTGGCAACATTTCGAATGCTTGCGGCATCTTTCACCGATGCACCTCCAAATTTAAAAACCCTAATCTTTTGATTCATTGTCTTGGAATTAAAGCGAGCCAAATATAGAACAGATTTTCGGAGTCTACTTTAAGATTTTTGGGAAAATAAGCTAATTTGCAATTCAATTCGAATCCATTACCATGACAAGCGATCTTTCAACAGCATTTCTTGTACTTGGCGTTGGTATGGCCAGCGTGTTTTTCATACTCTCCATCGTCGTTATCGGAGGCAAGCAACTGATTCGCTTGGTCAACCACTTTTCGCCGGATGTTCCGGAAAAAAAGATTCAGCCAGCGCCTATTTCCAAAAAACAAGTCATTAAGCCTTCAACCATCGCAATCATTGCAGCGGTTGTCGAAAGTGTCACAGATGGTAAGGGAAGAATTGAGAAGATAGAAAACTCCTAATCAAAACAACCTTGAGAGAATGGCACGACCCATTAAATTATGCCTCGTCTATAGAGACATGTGGCAATCGGCGGGCAAATACGTTCCCAGAGTAGATCAATTAACAAGAGTAGCCCAGCCCATTGTCGATATGGGATGCTTTGCAAGAGTAGAAACCAATGGTGGTGGTTTTGAGCAAATCAACTTGCTTTTTGGTGAAAACCCCAACAAATCTGTCCGAGAATGGACCCAGGCTTTCAACGATGCGGGCATCCAAACACAAATGTTGGAGCGAGGTCTGAACGGCCTGCGCATGAAGCCAGTACCGGCCGACGTTCGCAGGCTAATGTTCCGGGTGAAAAAACTACAAGGAACAGACATCTCCCGTTCTTTCGATGGCTTGAACAATCCACAAAATCTAGAAAACTCCTTTCGATTTGCCAAGCAGGCGGGCATGATCGCCCAGGCGGCCTTGAGTCTGACGTATTCTCCGGTTCATACCATCGACTACTATGTCAACCTCGCTGACCAATACATCGACATCGGCGCCCAAGAGATATGCATCAAGGATATGGCCGGTATCGGCCGCCCAGTTTCCATCGGTAAAATCATCAAAGGTATCCGAGAAAGGCATCCAGACATCCTCATCCAATACCACGGCCATTCTACGCCCGGCTTCTCAGTCGCATCCAGCCTGGAAGCAGCCAGAAATGGAGCGGACATCATCGATGTAGGCATGGAGCCGCTATCGTGGGGAACAGGCCATGCCGATCTACTCACGGTCCACGCAATGCTGGAAGACGCCGGCTTTGAAGTTGCCCCCATCAACATGTCAGCCTACATGGAAGTCCGCCGACTGACCCAGGAATTCATCGACGACTTCTTAGGGCATTACATCAACCAACGCAACCGCTCGATGAACTCCTTGCTGATTGGCCCTGGCCTTCCGGGCGGCATGATGGGGAGTTTGATGGCAGATTTGGAAAAGAACCTCAGCAGCCTCAATAAGTGGTTGACCAAACGCAGCAAAAAAACCATGAGCCAGGACGAGTTGCTCATAAAATTGTTTGATGAAGTCAAGCATTCCTGGCCCAAGCTCGGCTATCCACCGCTGGTTACCCCTTTCAGTCAGTACGTAAAGAACGTCTCCTTGATGAATGTCCTACAAACGATCAAGGGTAAAGACCGCTGGTCAATGATCGATGAAAATACGTGGGGAATGATTTTGGGTCGCTCTGGCCAGCTCCCAGGACCGCTGGGCGAAGAGATACAAGGGTTAGCGGTACAGCAAAATCGCGAATTCTACACCGGAAAGCCTCAAGACCTGTATCCAGATGAGCTAGAGCTTTTTGCCGCCAAAATGGATGAAAAAGGCTGGGACTATGGAAAAGACGACGAAGAGCTGATGGAATATGCTATGCACCCGGCACAATACGAAGACTTCCGCTCTGGCAAAGCCAAGGAGAACTTTCTCAAAGACCTCAATAAGCGCCGTGCAGCCAAAAATGGTGTTTCCACTATACCCGCAACGCCTGCAGCCCCAGCGACCGTCCAGGCAAGTCCCCAACCAATGCCCAAGCAGATGACAGTAGACGTCAATGGCGAAAAATTTCGGGTTCAAATTGCTTACGATGGCATGATGGAGGTTACTCCAGCCACCCAAAACCAGGCAAGCTCGAGCTTGAGTCAAACGGCAATGCCCAGCCCTTCTACCAATGGCAATGGCGAATACAAGAGCATCATGGCCCCTTTGGAAGGCAAATTTTACCTAACCCGCGAAAACACGGAAAAGCCCATTAAAATAGGTGATCATATCAAGGTAGGTGACACAGTTGCCTATATCGAATCGATGAAAGTCATCAATGCCATCACTGCTGATAAGAGCGGAACTGTTGTCGAAATTTTGGCAGGTAATGGAGACGAAGTGGAAGAGGACGATATCATCATCAAACTCAAATAAGGCGGCCGGTGGATATTTTACAAAAGATTTATGATATGACAGCCTTCGGGGAAATTGCGGCTGCCCCCGGAACATTGTTGATGCTGTTACTCGCATTTTTGCTGCTTTACCTAGGCATTTACAAAAGATATGAGCCGCTCTTACTAGTACCCATCGCTTTTGGATTGTTGTTGGCCAACTTTCCAGGTGGTAATATGAGCGTCGTACCCGCTACTCCCGACAACAACATTGAAAATATGACCATGCTTAAGATTGCCAAGGAGTATGGTATTATGAATTTGTTGTACTACGCATTGATCAAAACTGGCCTATTGCCGCCGCTCATTTTCATGGGGGTGGGTGCGATGACCGATTTTGGACCGATGCTCCGCAACCTCCGCCTAGCATTTTTTGGTGCAGCAGCGCAAATAGGCATCTTCTCCGTTTTGATTGCTGCGGTACTCATGGGCTTCAGCCTGCAGGAGGCAGGGGCGCTGGGCATTATCGGAGGAGCCGATGGTCCGACGGCGATATATACCTCGATCGTTTTAGCGCCACACTTGTTGGGACCTATTGCCATTGCCGCCTACTCTTACATGGCCCTGGTTCCGGTCATCATTCCCTTCGTTGTACGACTGACCGTAAGCAAAAAAGAGTTGGCCATTAACATGAAGGAGCAAGATAAGCTACATCCCAACAAGACAAAGATCAAAAATATCAGAGCTGTCAAAATCATCTTCCCAATCATCCTAGGGACAGTCATAGCCTTATTTATTCCCTCTTCTGTTCCCCTTGTTGGCATGCTGCTATTTGGAAATCTTGTAAAAGAAGTGGGCAGTGATACCAATCGTCTGTTCAAAGCAGCCTCGGATACCATTATGAATGCGGC
>JBCCSZ010000057.1:0-29574 GCA_039199225.1 Bacteroidota bacterium | reverse complement strand
TTTTGCAAAGCCTTACCATTAGCAAGGCCCTGACGGGTCAAGCAGAAGAAGATTACAACTGTACAAAAGATGTTGTCAATGAGTATGGTAAGTTTCCAAAGATTTTGAGGGAAGACACATTCCGCTATATCAGCAGCCTCCACAACCTCATTCAAAAGTGCCTGCAGCAGAAGAAATACGCTGAAATCCCAGAATTGCTCCGTAAGCTGAAGGATACCACCCAACTTACTAAATCCAACGAGCTGCTCGTATTCAACCTGGAAGTACCCTCCCGTTTGATCTTTTACATGAACACGAAGCAATTCGATAAGGCAGGTGAATTGGCATCCATTGTAGACGAAGGCTTAAAGAAATACAACTTGACACCTCGACGAAGAATTGTCTTCCACCACAACGTCGCCATTTTCTTTTTGATCAATCAGCAACTGGATGAAGCAAAGCAGTGGTTTAACAAAACCATTGGTTTGAAGAAAAACGACGCACGTCAAGACCTCCAACGAATTGCCAGAATCTTTTACTTACTCATCCAGTATGAAACATCTGACCTACATGATGACATGGAAAACAGCATCCGGTCGGTCCAGCGCTATTTCAGGCTTCACACAAACCTGGACAACGAAAGCTACGAGAGCCAGTTGCTCAATTACATTCGTAAAACTTACTATGTATCTCCGGATGAAAGAAAAAAGGTTTTACAGGAATTCAAGTCTTATTTGGCAGAACAGGTATCTCTTAAAAAGGCAGGCTTGGAAGAACTTTCCCTTTGGGTAGAATCCAAGATCACAGGAAATCCAATTATTGAACTTTTAGATTAGTAACTTAAAGGAAAAAGTTTTGGGTAGTAGAGGCGATACGAGCCGTCAAGCATTTGTTTCATTGAAGTCAGAATTCTTAATGTTGTTAAAAACCATTGCGCTGACTGCCCAATTCGCCCCTACCTTAAGCTGTAATGATCGTTGTTCTAGGGATTTTACAGCAACAGTTTAGATTAAACCAGTTGCAAAATACGAACTTCCATCTCACCAGCAGCATTCAGGTGAACATTCACCACCACGCCAGGTTCAAGCTCGACCTCTCTGTACTCAATATTATCAACTTCACCGATAATGTACAGCTTTTTGCTGCTCTGGTCATATCCAATCTGAAAAGGTCCGACAACAGGCGAGTCCTCAACTCCAACAGGAACTGAACCTGCAGAGGTAACAACTAGGTTATCGTTCACCACCTCAAGATTGATTCCTGGTGAAGTAGTTAAATACGAGCGAACTGCTCCTTGGTCATCGACTTCGTACAACTTTGTTGCATCGAACGATAAAGAAATTGATTTAGCCATAAATATTGTTTTTGGGTTAAAGAAATCAATTATGCACTGGGAGACAGAGCAATGCAAAACAAAAATAGGCGACTTACTACTAGGGAAATTAAGCCAGTCTTGATCGTATTCATCTTACTATATCTTAAATATGCCATTTTCAAATACGTAATCAAAGGCCAGTTTTACAAATAATCTCCATTTTCCAGAGAGAAAAGCTGTATCATAAATAATTGATTATCAATTCATTAAAAAACATAACAATTCACTTTCTCAAGCTATTTAGATTACCTCAAAAAGGAATACTTTTTTTTGGTACCTTTAGCTCTTCTTAAGGAGAATCGTTAAACTGTTATTATTCCACTGTGCTTTCACTATTTCGCACCAACCAGATAGTCGCTAATTTTTTACTGCTATTTTATGCAGTTTTCTTGCGTTTTTCCGTCTTTTGGGTTGCCCCCTCCTTTGAACCCACTTTCAATGGTGTGTTGGGCGAGTACACCATTCGGAGCATTGGTACCCTAGGCGTTTTTCCCTTTATACTGGGCGTTATCCTACTGAGTTTGCAGGCTCTTCTCATCAATATCACCATATCTAGGTATCGCACAGCAGGAGAATTATCCCTCTTCCCGGGCTTATTTTACATCTTACTGGCCAGCTCTTTTCCGGAATTTCTGTTCCTATCGCCAGCCTTGATTGCCAACACCTTTTATATTCTGGCTTTGATGGAAATGATGCATACCTACAAAAACAATGCAGCTGCCGGCCGAATTGTCAATGCTGGATTTTGGATTGCCATCGGGAGCCTATTCTACTTTTCCCACATCGTCTTTTTGATCTTGGCCTTCTCCGCCCTGGGCATCCTTCGGGCATTTCGCCTAAAAGAAGCCATTATGGTCATCATCGGATTCGCAGTACCCTACGTTATAGCAAATGTGTATTTCTTTTGGACAGACCAGTGGTCCATGTTCTGGCAGCAGCAGTTTGTAAACACTTGGAGTTTTTTGGATGTAAGTCGCTTAAGTATTCAGGGAGATCAACTTTTTAGGCTGATTTTTCTGGTATTGATTACCCTGGTCGCCTTGTTGAGTTTCAGAAGGTATACGGTTAAAAAGAAAATACAGGTTCAAAAAAACATCAATATTATCTATTGGGCTTTGTTCTGGGGGGCTTTAACCTTCCTTTTTCAAGCAGACATTCAATACGACCACTTCCTGATTTTACTACCGCCCTTGGGTATTCTATTGTCCATAAATTTCCTTCAAATGAAGCCTCCTACTGCCGAATCTCTACACTTGCTACTGTACGTTGGCATCATCGTTTCTCATTTCTTACCATTATTGCTGAATTGATCAGCTCAAAATCAAAGCGCTATCTCTTGTTTTAATTTACAAAAAAGGGCTCAAAAGGTCTACCTACACCCTACTTTTTGGACGACACTTCTCTGAGAAGCGCACAAAATTCCCTATTTTCGTCTTCCCGCAGTCTTTCTAACATATCCCAAAGCTATGCGTTTCTTATCCGAAACGACTAAGAAAAAAGGTCATCAGCGGCAGAAGGACACTGCCCAATAGCTTAATACAACAACAAAACATGAAAGTACATTTGCCTTTGCTCATTCTTGTAATGGGTGTGTTCAAGCTAACGGCCCAGTCGGAGCCCGTGAAATGGACCTTTGATGCACGACAGATCAATGAGGCAGAATACGAACTAATCATAACAGCAGACATCGACCACAATTGGTCCATCTACTCTCAACACCTAGCTTCAGATAAAGGGCCGGTCGCCACGAGCTTTGAGTTCTACCGGCAAGATAAGGTCAGCCTTTTGGGAGCCACTGCAGAGTCTGGTATCAAAAAAGAATCTTTTGACGAATTGTTCGGCATGAATCTCGTGAAGTTTGTACGCAAGGCCCGCTTTGTCCAACGGGTAAAAGTAACCGACAGCACGCTTTCGGTCCGAGGGCAGTTGACTTACATGAGCTGCGACGATAAATCTTGTTTGCCACCGACCGATGTTGATTTCGACATTGCCCTTCCCTGATACCGCGGAAGCAGTCGGTCAAAAGATGCTCACTTTTTCAACAAGCTGTTAATAATTGTTAATACCATGCAGAAAGAAGCAATATTCGAATTTGTGATTTGTTAATAAAAAAGAATGTCAGCCACTTGGCGTATACCTCATAGCCTCAATTGCGTATAAAAGGCAATTCTGCTAATTTTGCAATGCTCTAAACACAAATGTTGTTACCATGAGATATCTTTTTTTACTCCTGATAGGAATTTTCGGCGGCCTAAATTTGGCCTCAGCGCAGATCTATAATCCCGTTAGCTGGAATACCCGCTACGTTCAAAAGAGCGATCAGCAATTCGATCTTATTTTTGAAGCGACCATCAAAGATGGCTGGTCCATCTATTCCCAATACCTCGAAAGTGAAGACGGCCCCATTCCTACTTCGTTCGAATACAACCCAGGGACGCACTTCGAGCTGGTCGGCAAGAATGAAGAATCCGGCAATCGCAAAGAGAGCTACGATAAGGTCTTCCAAATGAACCTTATCAAATTCAGCAAAAAAGCGGTCTTTACACAAACGGTCAAAGTCAAAGACCTGTCCAAACCCATCAGTGGCTTCCTGGAATTTATGACCTGTGATGCCACCAAATGCTTGCCACCTGACCAGGTAGACTTTGAATTCAAGTTGGAGGCAAAAGCAGCCGATAAACGTTCTGGGGATAACAGCACAAAGGGCCAAGAGGAAGCAGCAACCACTGCCGAGCGCACGGAGAGCAAAGTGAATGAAAGTCCATCCAAAAATGCAGAAAAAGTCGCTGAAGCTGCCAAAAGCACGGTAGTAGAAGAGGCGCCCGAAGTACCGATGGTCGATGTCGAGCCAGAAGCCGCAGACAACGATGGCATCCTAGAGCCTGTCAAATGGGACATTGAGCTCAAAAAGGTATCAGACAGCGAATACGACATCGTCTACCACGCCAAAATTCAGGATGGCTGGCACATCTACTCACAATTCCTGGAAGGCGATGATACCCCAGAGCCCACCGCCCTTTTCTTCAATGAAAGCCCCGCTTATGCCATCGTTGGAAAAGCAACAGAAGAGGGTCCGAAGAAAATCACAGAGTTCGACGAGATGTTTGAAATGGAGCTCACCAAGTTCAAAAAAGAGGCTTTCTTTACCCAGAGAATCAAGGTCGACGATCCCAATACAGAAATCCGAGGCGATGTCAGCTTTATGTGCTGCGACGCAACGCGCTGCTTGCCTCCCACTATGATGCCCTTCGTAGCACTGCCGGCTGCCGGAAAAGCACTGATTGGCGATGATGCCTCTAACTTGGCCGATGTAGCCAACGATTCTGAGGTCAATAGCACCTATGCCATTCCGCGTCCAGACCTGCAGAACCCAGCGGTTCAGTGTGGCGAAGTTGAAAAAGTAGAAGCTGCATCGAACATCTGGCGCATCTTTATTCTTGGCTTCTTAGGCGGATTCGTGGCCTTGTTGACCCCCTGTGTCTTTCCGATGATTCCGCTAACCGTTAGTTTTTTCACCAAGGGCAGTCAAGACAAGCGCAAAGGCATCTTAAACGCCATCTGGTATGGCTTGTCCATTTTGTTGGTCTACCTGGTTTTGAGCATTCCCTTCCACTTGATGGATTCGGTCGACTCAGACATTTTGAATCAGATATCCACCAATGTTTGGCTCAACCTGGCCTTCTTTTTCATCTTCCTCTTTTTTGCATTCTCCTTCTTTGGCTACTACGAATTGACATTGCCCAGTAGCTGGACCAATAAATCCAGCTCTGCCGAAGGTGTTGGTGGATTTCTAGGTACCTTCTTTATGGCACTCACGCTAGCGTTGGTTTCTTTCTCCTGTACCGGTCCAATTCTCGGCTCGCTATTGGCAGGAGCCTTGAGTTCCGATGGTGGTGCGATGCAATTGACGGCAGGGATGGGTGGCTTTGGATTGGCACTGGCTCTACCATTTGGACTATTCGCTGCCTTCCCAAGTTGGCTCAATTCACTGCCAAAGTCGGGCGGATGGCTCAACACGGTGAAGGTCGTTTTGGGTTTTGCAGAAGTTGCCTTGGCTTTCAAATTCCTTTCGAATGCTGACTTGGTCGAACATTGGGGGATTCTCAAAATCGAACCATTCCTCATTATTTGGGCATTGACGGCCATTGGGCTAGGCTTGTATTTGTTTGGAAAAATTAAATTCCCACACGATTCTCCATTGAAAAAAATCAATGCGACTCGCTGGGTGTTGGGTACGACGGCCTTCCTATTTGCGGCTTATTTGATTTCTGGCTTCCGCTACAATGAAGATACGAAGACCTTTACCTCTTTGACGCTTTTGAGTGGTTTGGCACCACCCGTTGGCTATAGTTTCATCTACCCCAACGACTGCCCAAATAATCTCGACTGCTTTAAGGATTTGGACGATGGCCTGGCCTACGCCAAAAAAACCGGTAAGCCAATTATGATCGACTTTACGGGCTATGCTTGTGTTAACTGCCGAAAAATGGAAGAGCACGTATGGCCTAAGAAATCAATCCACGATCGACTGAAAAACGACTTCGTTTTGATCTCTCTTTATGTGGACGATCGCAAAAAGCTACCAGAGGAAGAGCAGGTTGTTGTGGAAAAGAAAACTGGTGGAAAACGCAAGCTTCGCACCTACGGGGATAAGTGGGCGCATTTCCAAGCTGAGTATTTCAATATCAATGCCCAGCCGTTCTACGTATTGTTGTCATCGGATGGCCAGCTGTTGAATACCCCCGTTGGCTACACCCCGGATGAAATAGAATACGCCAGCTTCCTCGACTGTGGACTCAAAGCAGTTACTGGAAATGAGGAACCACAGCAGTTGGGGCAGAAGTAAACACTGAGTACATCCCAATAAAACAGCAAATCCGGCATGCTCATTCAGATCATGCCGGATTTGTTTTTGAAGAGACGACGAATTGCTTATTGCTTGGGAATCCGAATCACATATTTTTTCTTTTGCTTGTTGGTTAGGGAGCTAGAAATCAACCAAGGATTGTAAATCTTCAGCATGCGATAAGAAATACCGTACTTGGCGGCAAAGTCTGCCCAGCGAGGTACAGCTCCCTCCACCTCTACAGAATAATAGCTGTCTAAAGGTTGGTACAAATCGGTACTTTCCAGGTCGAAACCAAAATCCTTTGGACGCTTCATAATTTCTTTGATTGCTACGATGCGAAATACATAGCGAGCCGTTTCCATATTGAGGTTTAGATCGTAATAAGAAGTTCCTCCTTGCGCCTTCATCTCGCGGCTCAACCTCCCGGCCCCACCATTGTAAGCAGCAGCAGCCAGTGTCCAACTGCCAAACTTCTCCTTGTAGCGTTTGAGGTAACGACAGGCGGCATGTGTGGCTTTTTCCAAATGATAACGCTCATCTATTTCACTATTGATTTCAAGGTCGTATTCTCTACCGGTTGCTTTCATAAACTGCCAAAACCCCTTAGCCCCAGCCGGCGAAATGGCATTCATCAAATCACTCTCGGCGACTGCCAGATATTTCAGATCATCCGGAATACCTTCCTCCGCCAAAATTTTTTCGATCAGTGGAAAATAGCGAGACGCTCGCTTCAAAGCCAGGATGGTACTTGAATGGTAATAGGCATTGCGCAACATTTCCCGGTCCAGGCGCTCTCGGACATCAAAATTATCCATTGGCAGAATCTCTCCTGCAAAATCATAGGTCTGATTCAAATTGATGGAGTGGATGCGCTGCGGTAGGCGGTTGTTCTCATCCGACCAAGTAGATTGGTTCTCCGAAGGCTCTTTATCCGAAGAAGAACTGAAAATAGCAAAGGTCAGAAAGCCAGCCAAAGCCAGCGTATACATCGAAAGGCTTTTCATGTCAAAAGGATTATAAGGATGTTGAACAATGTTGTACCAAGGCAAAACCGGGAAAGGTCAAGTTACAAATTGATGGCGGTAATACGATGAATCCTCAAAATAAAAATTCATTGGTTCTCCTTTTTCCCATTATTCTAACGTCGCGAAAATTTCATGCCATATACGAGTTGGTAAATAAAATGGTCTATGCCAAGACGCTTTGAGGCATCATAAATACAGTCGCCTTCTATTTGCCATACCCCCATTCAAAAAAGTCTGGTAAAATGTCCGCCCAGGTATCTGTATGGTGATGCCCTCCTTCGATTTCAACATAACGGATGGCTTTGTCTTCATAGCCAACACCTTTCAGCAAGCGGATCAAATCCAGGGTGTCGTCTATGGCATCGATGATGCCGTTGTTGTTTCGATCGCTCTCCTCGTCCAGGGTTCCGGTCTGGAACCAAAACCTCAAGCCTGGGCGCTTGGTGGACTGTGCGACCTCATCGTGGACAATTCGATCCGCATCGGGATCATTTTCTTGAAAAGGTTCCGACCTCCACCATAAGGCTCCGCTGAAAACTCCTACCTTTGCAAAGTGTTGCGGGTAATGCCAGGCCAGGTCAAAGGCAGAAAGTCCTCCCAGCGAAAAACCAGCGATGCTCGTGTCGGCAGCTTCGGTACGAGAACGAAAGTTTTGATGTAGCCAAGGCAGCAGTTGACCAATGACAAAATCGGCATAAGCTTTCGCCTTGCTGCCTCTGTTTTTATAATCGGCTGTACGAAGCGTTCCATACTCTTGCATACGGTCGCCAGCATGGATACCCACAACGATCAAGGGAGGAATACGACCTGCCCGATACAGTTGCCTTAGCTGTGATTGCATCCGGACGGACGGCATATCCTGACCATCGTTGAAAAGGACCAGCGGAAAACGTTCCCAAAAGCGCCAGGGGCGGGCGGGCGGAAGGAAGATGGAGAGTTTCACCTGTCTTTGAAGGGTCTCAGAATACAGTTCATGCACTTGCAATTCGACGGAAGAGCGGAAAAATGAAAAAAAATTACCAAATTTTATTTGGAAATAATTATTTGCCATTGATTCTTTTCTGTTTATTAAATAACCATGAGTAGCAATCAAACAAAATAAAAATTTAAATAGCCTTCAAAAACTTTCCTTTTATATGGCCATTAAAAATCAAAATACTTCATAAATCACTGAATATCAGTGACTTTAGCTTTGCTTTTACGTCACAATGTCGTACTTTTACACTAAGTGTAAAATCAACACATACCAAAATACAGACATCGATCACTCAATCACATCCAAAACAACCAACATGCGAGAAGAATATTTCAAATGGTACTCCCACGAACTGAACCTGGACATGGAAATGCTCGTTTTTGGCGATAGAGGCTATCCAATTGTCATATTTCCCACCACCATGGGACGCTACCACGAAAGTAAGGATTTTGGTTTGATCAAAGCAGCTCAATGGTTTTTAGACGAGGGCCTTATTCAAATTTACTGCCCGGACAGCATCGACCGCCACAGCTGGTACAACAAATCCATCCACCCGGCCGACCGCGTGCGCAACCACACTTGGTACGACCGGATGGTATACAACGAAATTGCCCAAAGAGTCCGCCACAATACCGGCACTGGAAAAATTGCCGTAGCTGGTGCTAGTTTTGGAGGCTACCACGCGGCCAACTTTGCCTTTAAGCATCCGGAAGTTGTCAGCCATCTTTTCACCATGAGTGGCGCTTTTGACATCAAATCCTTCATGGATGGCTACTACGATGACAATACGTACTTCAACAATCCGGTCGACTTTCTGCCGGGCTTGGACAACAGCGAACTGTACAAAATGAAAATCATCCTTGGAACCTCCGATTGGGACATTTGCAAAGATGCCAACTTGCACATGTCTCACTTGCTGAATTCCAAAGGAGTCAACCACTGGCTTGACGTACGCCCGAATGCATCACATGACTGGCCCGTATGGCGCGACATGTTCCCGCACTACGTATCTACCATCTGGCAATAAACCGAATACAACCCAATCCACAATTCAAAAGGCCCATGGCCACACTCTAAACCACCTAATAAAATCCCCATATGAAAAAAATAGGAATCTTATCCGGTCAGGAAAATACTTTCCCACAAGCTTTTGTCGAGAGAGTCAACGAAAAAAAGGTCAAAGGCATCGTAGCAGAGCCTATCACAATGGAAGAAGTACATCAGGGCGTTCCCAGCGATTATGCGGTCATCATCGACCGTATCTCTCAGGATGTACCTTTTTACCGCGCTTATTTGAAGAACGCCGCTCTAATGGGTGCAGCTGTTGTCAACAACCCTTTTTGGTGGAGTGCTGATGAGAAATTTTTCAACAACTGTTTAGCCACTCAAATTGGCGTGCCGGTCCCTAAGACAGTTTTGCTGCCTTCTAAGGAAATGCCGACAGATACGACAGCCGATTCTTTCCGCAACTTGAAATTCCCACTCGCTTGGGACAATATATTCCAACACATTGGTTGGCCAGCCTACATGAAGCCTTACGCTGGTGGCGGTTGGAAGAGCGTCTACAAAGTGGATAATCCAGAAGAACTCTGGAAAGCTTACGACGAAACCGGTCAATTGGTGATGATGTTGCAGGAAGAGATTAAATTTACAGAGTACTTCCGCTGCTACTGCCTCGGGGCAAAAACGGTACGAATCATGCAATATGAACCTCGCAACCCTCACCACCTGAGATATGTTACAGATGCAAAGCCGGTTGCTAAGAAGTTGCTGAACACCATTGAAAAATATGTTCTTCAGTTGAACCAGGCACTTGGCTACGACTTTAATACGGTGGAATTTGCTGTCAGAGACGGCATCCCTTATGCTATTGATTTTTGCAACCCTGCACCCGATGCAGACCTCCATTCCGTAGGTCAGGAGAACTTTGATTGGGTCGTGGAAGCAGCCGCCAATATGGCCATCGAAAGAGCAAAAGCTCAGAAGCCTGGCAAGGACAACCTCAACTGGGGTACGTACGTTCGCCAAGCTGTCGCAGGCAAATCTGTTGCGAAGAAGCCTTCGACACGCAAAAAAGCAACGGCTTAAAAAAGTATGTATTATCGCGAGGCAACTGCAGTTGCCTCGCGCCTTACTTGAATGAATAAACAAATGTGATATGAGAGACGTCAAACTTAAACTGGCTATTCTGGACATGTACGCTGACACTCCCAACCAAGGAATGCGAGCCATCAAAGACATTGTCCGTACTTTTGAACACCAGCTGGATTGGCGGGTATTTGATGTTCGCAGCAAACGCGACATTCCAGATACGAGTTTCGACATCTACATATCATCCGGAGGACCTGGCCATCCGCTCGACGGAGACGGCATCTGGGACGAACAATTCTTCCACCTATTGGATCAATTGTGGCTCCACAACCGCGCAACCAAGGGACCCAAAAAGCATGTGTTCTTCATCTGCCACTCTTTTCAGATGGCCTGTTACCACTTTGGATTGGCCAAAATCACGGCTCGGAAGTCCCGCTCTTTCGGTACCTTTCCAGCCCATAAAACGGCCGATGGAGCAAACGATCCTCTACTACAAGCACTACCCGATCCTTTCTATATCGCTGATTTTAGAGATTATCAGGTCGTACAACCCGACTGGACGGCACTCGACGGCATGAATGCTCAGATTCTTGCCCTTGAAAAAATCCGTTCACACGTACCTTTGGAGCGAGCCATCATGGCGGTTCGCTTTTCAGACGAGTTTTTCGGGACGCAGTTCCATCCCGAAGCTGATCCACATGGTATGATGAATTATTTTGGCCAAGAAGAGAAAAAATCCGAAATCATCAAAGAACACGGAGAGGAGAAGTTCGAGCAGATGATGGAAGACCTCAATGACCCGACAAAAATCCCGCTGACCCACCAGCAACTCATTCCGGGCTTTCTCAAGCAGGCCATCGAAGCATTGCAACTGGCATATAATGATATGCCTTTCGAAAACGCCAATTCCACTTCACCAAAACAACCCAAGAAGACCTCTCAAAACTATGATAAGCCAGATCAGGGAGCAGTACAATAAGGCTTTCACGCAAGAGAAATACGAAAATTTTCTCAACCATATTGCTGCCCAATACGACCATCGTCCACCCTTCAAAATTTCGGAGACCCCAGTATTTATCCCCGAAAAGCTAAAAAAACAACTGATTGAAGCCTGTGAAACCATCACAGACATCCTCTGTAAACCCAACTTCAAAGAGCTTTCGCAAAGTGCCATTCTGCCTGGGCAAATTGTCCCCGGTGAGGACGAGCATACGACCTTCCTACAAATGGATTTTGGTATCTGCAAAGATGCCAATGGTGAACTGAGCCCACAGCTGATAGAAATACAAGGCTTTCCCTCCTTGTACTTCTTTCAGGACCTCGTCGCCGAAGCCTACAAGAAGTTTTTCGACATTCCAGACAACTACTCTCACCTGTTCAATGGACTACAGCGAGAAGATTACTACGACATGCTCCGACGGATTTGCGTCGGTGACTCTAAGCCGGAAGAGGTTGTCTTGCTCGAAGTGGATCCAACAAATCAGGTTACTTACATCGATTTTAAAATTGCGGAGAAAGAATTGGGCATCGCCATCAAGTGTGTGACGGACCTGAAAAAGGAAGGAAAAGACGTTTACTACATCGATGACAACGGACGTAAGGTAGGTGTTCAGAAAATCATCAATCGAGTGATCTTCGACGAGTTGATCAAGCGAGATGACCTCGAAAGGGAATTCCGATTCACCGAAGAGGCCAATGTCGAATGGATTGGACATCCACATTGGTTTTTCCGCATCAGCAAGCATACTTTGCCGTATTTGGACAATCCGTATGTTCCAAAGTCCTTTTTTCTCAACGAGCTAGACAGTCTTCCCGAGGACTTGGACAACTACGTCCTCAAGCCGCTATATTCTTTTGCTGGTACGGGCGTAATGATCAACATCAATCGCTTCGATCTGGATGCCATCAAAGACCCAGAGAATTACATCCTACAGCGCAAGGTCGAATATGCGCCATTGGTGGAAACACTGGATATTCCCTCAAAATGTGAGATCAGAATGCTCATGCTTTGGGAGAAGGGTCAGCCAAGGCCAATCATTGTCAACAATTTAGCACGATTGAGTAAGGGGGAAATGATCGGTGTGCGCTACAACAAGAATAAGACCTGGGTAGGTGGCGGTGTTGGCTTTTTCCCACTTTAGGAAAAGCCACATCAGCTTCACGCAGCTACTTTCGGCCAATCACATCGCGGGCAAACATGATCTTTGGCTTCCAATAGGAAGAATTGCTGATGTTTTGTACGATGACACCTCTGGAAGTAGTGCTGTGGATCACCACGACCCCATCACGCTGGTTTTCAACAACCAAGGCCACATGATTGGCTTTGTTGCCACGGCCTTTTTTACTGAAGAAGATGAGATCGCCAGGCTTGGTTTGAGATAAGCTGATTTTGCGGCCTGCCGCCGCCTGAGCAGTAGAGCTTCGCGGAATACCTAGCTCGAAGTGATTCAATACGTAGCTGGTAAAACCAGAGCAATCAAAGCCTGCGCGCGGACTTTGTCCAGCATACTTGTACTTGACACCTTTGAATTTTTTGGCGTAACTCACAACATTACCACGTAGCGATGAGTGCTTTTCGCTTCCCTTGCTCACCCTGGATTGGCTGTCAGAAGGCTCATTTACCGAGCGAAAGGCAGAGCAAGAGCTCAGCAAAAAAGCAATGGACGCCAACAACATTATGGTATTTACTGCGTTTTTACTCATAGAAACTGATAATTATTTACTGTCACATAAAAGAGCTTACTACTCGTTGTCAATAGGTTAGTTAATAGGGTTATTACAAAAATAAACGACGAGTTTGGAGCGATTCGATCAGCACAATCGAATCGCTTTTTTATTTGCCCTTATATGTTTTTCTCTGACAGTCAACCTCTTCTATTTACGATAGCAGAGAAATAACGTTTCACTCCATCCAAATATTTGAACGAACGGGAAATCAGTCACGATCTGCCAGGAAGTTGTAGCGTTGGCGGAAGCTTTGCTGGGCTTCGTAGGAGAGATTCAGACTATACACAGCCTCTTCATCTGCCTTTTGGTAGCAAATATTGCCTTCGTAATCGATCAGGGAGGTATCGCCGGAGTAGTAAATACCATTTTCATCACTCCCAACTCGGTTTACACCGATGGTATAGGCGAGGTTTTCGATGGCTCTGGCTTGCAGCAGGCTTTTCCAAGCTAAAGATCGTCGAGCAGGGAAATTGGCCACATAGATCAGCAAATCGTAGTCCACCGTATTGCGGCTCCAAACAGGAAACCGTAGATCATAACAAACCAAAGGACAGATTTTCCATCCTTTATAATCGACGACCAGTCGCTCTTGGCCTGCCGTATAGTATTGATGCTCCCCAGCCAGGGTAAAGAGATGTCGCTTATCGTAGGTCGCCATTCGACCATCCGCCTCCACCCAGATTAAGCGATTGTAGTAACGGCCGTTCTCCTGGATGATGAGGCTACCTGTCACGGCTGTATCCAATGCCTTGGCTTTCGCCCTCATCCAATGCACAGTCGGGCCGTCCATAGACTCAGCCAGTACTTCTGCCTTCATGCTAAAACCCGTGGTAAACATTTCTGGCAAAACAATCAGGTCGGTCTGGCCTTTTAGCGGAGCCAGTTTGGCATCAAACATCTCCAGATTGGTATCAACTTGCTCCCAATGTAAGATAGATTGCACAATACTGATGCGAAGGTCTTTTGGCATAGGCTTGGGTTTAAAATACCAAAAGAGAGATGCATCATACGCACATCTCTCTTCAGGATATTAATTGAGGTATTTGTAAAAAGGCTGTGAATAGCCTCCGAACCACTCAAATTTAATTTTCTTCTGCTGCCTTAGCGGCCTCTGCACTACGCAGTGCTCTTGGAATTTCGATACTTGCAACAGGAGTACCCATTGAACTCATAATTTCCATATCACCCGACACTTCGATGTCGCGTACTCGAACAGACTGGCCAAGTCCCATACCAGAAACATCTACATACAAACTATCTACAAGAGACTCCAAGGTTGTTTTGACTTTTACGCGGCGCATTTTCTGGACCATCTTTCCACCTTCCTTCACACCAGGAGCTTGTCCTTTAAAGCGAACTGGAATTTCCAGCTTGATTTTCTTTTCAGGTACCAGTTGAACGAAATCGATGTGTTCTATTTCGTCTGTTAATGGATGAAACTGAATGTCTTTGACAATACAATCGAAGTTGCCGTCATCTACTGAAATCTTTGCAATCTTGAAGTCAGGCGTGTAAATGAGTGTCTTAAAATCATTTTTGTGCGCTGAGAAGTGAAGAACTTTTTCTCCTCCGTATATTACACAAGGCACGTGCTGATTGCGGCGGACGGCCTTTGAACTTTTCTTTCCCAATTCTTGGCGAACTGCACCAGTGATAGCAACAGATTCCATGATTTATGAACTTTTAATGACTATAAATGATCTGTAATTCAGCTAAATTGGTGAATGGAAAACCTCTGTATGGTTTTTCTTATCACCCATACCTTTATCAAAAAGGCACGCAAAGATAGTGATTTTTTACTGAAATTGCACAAATTTCTGAATTTAAATAGTTCGTTATCAACCGATACCACCATCTACACGGAGCTTGTCCACTACTTCATTTATCCTTACATTTGCAGCCAAATTCCAATGCAAAATGAGTTTTCAGGAAGAATTATCGAAAAGGCGGACTTTTGGGATCATCAGCCACCCGGATGCGGGAAAGACCACGCTCACCGAAAAGCTGCTGTTGTTTGGTGGCGCGATTCAGTCGGCCGGTGCCGTCAAGTCAAATAAGATCAAACGCAGCGCTACCTCCGACTTTATGGAAATCGAGCGGCAGAGGGGTATCTCTGTGGCCACTTCTGTTATGGCCTTCATCTACAAAGATCGCAAGATCAATATCCTGGATACGCCTGGTCACCAAGATTTTGCAGAAGATACCTATCGGACGCTAACAGCTGTAGACAGCGTCATCGTCGTCATCGATGTGGCCAAAGGGGTAGAAACCCAGACCGAAAAGCTGGTCAAGGTTTGTCGAATGCGCAATACGCCCATCATTGTTTTCATCAACAAGCTGGACCGCGAGGGAAAGGATGGATTCGATCTATTGGATGAAATCGAGCAAAAGCTCGGTCTGACGGTCACTCCGTTGAGCTGGCCGATCGGCATGGGGCAACTCTTCCAGGGCGTATACAACATGTATGAGCAAAAACTCAACCTGTTCAGCGCACATGGCAAACAGACAGCAGAAGATACCATTGAGTTTACGGACCTAGACAATCCACAGCTGGATGAATACATCGGCGAGAGAGCGGCGGAAGAGTTGCGCGAAGAGACCACTATGATTCGAGAGGTGTACCCCAAGATGGACGAAGAGGCTTATCTCGCAGGGCAACTCTCACCTGTTTTCTTTGGCAGTGCCATCAACAACTTTGGGGTGAAAGAACTATTGGATTGCTTTATTGAAATAGCCCCTACTCCTTTGCCCCGGATTACAGAGGAAAGGCAGGTGACGCCAGAAGAGTCCAAATTTTCAGGCTTTGTTTTTAAGATTCATGCCAACATGGACCCAAAGCACCGCGACCGAATTGCCTTTTTGCGCATTTGCTCCGGCACTTTCGAAAGAAATACCAACTACCTGCACGTACGCCAAAACCGGAAAATGAAGTTTTCCAACCCCACGGCCTTCATGGCTTCTAAAAAGTCGATTGTCGAGCAGGCTTATCCAGGCGACATCGTCGGTTTGTACGATTCGGGGAATTTTAAAATTGGCGATTCTGTTACGGAAGGGGAAAAGCTTCATTTCAAGGGCATACCGAGTTTTTCACCGGAATTGTTTCGCTTTGTCAATAATACCGATCCGTTGAAAGCCAAGCAACTTGCCAAGGGCTTGCTACAACTGATGGATGAAGGGGTTGCCCAGTTGTTTGTCAAGGAGCAGAACGGCCGGAAGATTGTCGGCACGGTTGGTTCTCTGCAGTTCGATGTGTTGCAATATCGGCTGAAGCATGAATATGGTGCTTCTTGTGAGTATGAACATGTCAATTTACACAAAGCCTGCTGGGTCAGTTCGGAGAACGCAGATAAATTGCGCGAATTTGAGAAGAAGCGGGCCAGGGATATGGCCAAAGACAAGGACGGCAAGCTCGTTTTTTTGGCAGAATCTGCCTGGCAATTGAAGATGGCGCAGGAAAACTTTCCCGAGATTGATTTTCATTTTACCAGTGAGTTTTAAACATTCAACCGTCCGAAACGTATAAGCAGCTCGACAGATTTGCAGGAGTTGACTCCGCTTAGTTCAGTCTTTTCTACGAACAAAAAATTATTTCAAAATAGAACGGAAATGGCACAAGAAGATACATTCAAAAAACTGGTTTCCCATTGCAAGGAATACGGCTATGTCTTTCAGTCCAGCGATATTTATGACGGCCTCGGCGCTGTCTATGACTATGGTCCTTATGGCGTAGAGTTGAAGAATAACATCAAGAAATACTGGTGGAAGGCGATGGTTCAAATGCACGACAACATTGTCGGAATTGATGCGGCCATCTTTATGGACCCCAAGACCTGGAAAGCTTCCGGCCACGTAGACGCTTTCAATGACCCGCTGATCGACAATAAAGACAGCAACAAACGCTACCGGGCCGATGTGCTGGTGGAGGATTACATTGCTAAGATCGATGCCAAGATCGACAAGGAAGTCAAAAAAGCCGCGAAGCGTTTTGGTGATTCCTTTGATGAAGCCATGTTTCGCCAAACCAATCCGAGAGTTGTTCAAAACGAAGAAAAAAAGGCTGGTATCGCCAAACGACTGGCAGATGCTATGACCGATAACGATATGCCAGCGCTGAAAGCACTCATTGAGGAATTGGGTATTGCCTGTGAAGTCAGCGGCTCCAAAAACTGGACGGATGTTCGCCAATTCAATCTGATGTTTTCTACCCAGTTGGGAAATATCGCTGGGGAAGAAGGTAAGCTGTATTTGCGGCCAGAGACGGCTCAGGGTATATTCGTCAACTTTCTGAATGTCCAAAAGACGACCCGCCAAAAATTACCCTTTGGTATTGCTCAGATTGGAAAAGCCTTCAGAAACGAGATTGTTGCTCGTCAATTCATCTTCCGGATGCGCGAATTCGAGCAGATGGAAATGCAATTTTTCATCGCTCCGGGAACGCAAATGGAATGGTACGACTACTGGAAGCAGCACCGCCTCAAGTGGCACCGATCCCTTGGCACACCAGAGGATATGTTGCGCTTTCACGACCACGACAACCTAGCGCACTATGCCGATGCAGCAGTGGACATTCAATTCAAGTTTCCATTTGGATTCAAAGAGTTGGAAGGGATTCACTCCCGCACCGATTTTGACTTGAGTAGCCATCAAGAGCTTTCAGGCCGAAAAATTCAATACTTTGATCCTAGCTTGAATAAAAACTACGTTCCGTTTGTCGTGGAAACCTCTATCGGTTGCGACCGGATGTTCTTATCAATGGTCAGCCAGGCTTATACCGAGGAAGTCGTTCCTGGACAGGACGATCCAAATAAAATGCGAGAAGTCCTCAAATTGCCGCCTGCTTTGGCGCCGATCAAGTGTGCTGTTTTGCCTTTGAAGCGCAACCACGAGGGCATCGTTAAAATTGCTAAGGATATATTCAAAACGCTCCGCCTGTCCTTTGAAACCCAGTATGACGATACGGGAGCCATCGGTAAGCTCTACCGCCGGCAGGATGCTATTGGTACGCCCTTTTGTGTGACGGTAGACTTCGATACGCTGGAAGACAACACCGTTACTTTGCGCGAAAGAGACAGCGTAGCCCAGGAGCGGGTGCCGATCGACCAATTGGACCGAATCATTTCCGAACGGGTCGATATGAAATCTTTGCTTCAGAAGCTGCTTTGACCAGGCACTCGGTCGAGCGCAAAAGCAAAACGCCTGCTCCTTTGGAAGGAAGCAGGCGTTTTGCATATGAGATACCTAGGATGCTGACTTTTAGCCAGATACCTTTTTCGCCATTTCAATTTTGTTGAGCAATAAGGCAGCTTTCATCAAAAAGTCGTCGTGACTTTCGCGGTATTCCTGGTGGACCATCAACAGGCGTGCGGCATCGAATGCAGCAGACTTCGGAATGATCTGTTGTGCAGCGATCGGGTGCAACCAATATTCGAGATTGTTCGAACGCAGGTGGGTGCTGGCGCTGAAGTTGATGATCTTAGACAGCTTATTCATTGAAAAGAGATAATTGGTCTCTTTTGTAATGTCTTTTTGCAAATCTACGATGTTGTAGCGATCAAAATTGATTCCAGCTTTCTGGCATAAAAACACATCACGGCGGCCGTCAAAAGTAACGATGGTTCTAGTTCTGTACTTGCGAACGCAGCGATTCATCAAAAAGCGCTTGATGTGCATGCGAGAGGGGCGTAGTTTTCGGAAAGCAAAATCGAGGTCTCTTTCACCTAGTTGAAAATTTTCATCAAAGGGTCTGGTTCTACGAGTTCGGAGGTTCATTACTTCGCGCACCTTTTCGACGGTGTTTCCTAACTCATCGACTCTAGAGTAAACGTTGACGATGTCTACATCAACGGAGTTGCTCATACTTTCGAGAAATATTTTGTTTGTTTGGGGTTCAAATACAAGCCAAGCAATTTCGCTGATGGCATAATAGTTCGGGTAGCCACCATAAATATTGCCGTACTTGAGTTCTAAGAATGCAATGTTATCCACGATGTTGTTAAGTATAAGGTGAAAAAATTAGTCTTGCTTAAATTAATATTGAAAATATAATGTTTTTCAGGCATACTTTCCACAAAGATAAGCAGGCTTGAGTATAAAATAAGTGTTTTAACCCCCATTATACTGCTTTTAGGCCGATTAAGAAACCATTTGGGGGCTTTCTACAAATAAAAATCGACCACTTTCATAAATCTTTTCATCATCGGCATAAATCGTCCCGCCATCCATCATGTTGGCAATCATATCCCAATGGATGGAAGATTGATTTTTCCCTCCTGTTTGCAAATAAGACTGGCCGATGGCCATATGCACCGTCCCACCTATTTTTTCATCAAATAGTATATTTTTAGTAAACTGTCGGATGCTGTAATTCGTCCCAATGGCCGCCTCTCCAAAGCGGCGGGTTCCATTGATCTGGAAGATTTCATTCAAAAAGTCCTGACCGCGCTTGGCTTCCCATTTTTCCACAAAGCCATCCTTGACCCACAGGGTGACATCTTCCACCTCATGCCCCATGTAGACCGCCGGGTAGCTGAATCGGATGACGCCATTGACAGAATCTTCAACAGGCGAGGTGTAGACTTCGCCGGAAGGCATATTGGTCTGTCCGTCCGAGTTGATCCAAGTGCGTCCTTTGGTCGAAAAGCTGATATCAATGCCATCTCCCTCGTAGCGAATCGTCTCGCGATTGTTCAGCAAATCGACAATCTGCTGTTGAAACTTTCGCACCGCCAGCCATTCCTGCATAGGGTCTTCGCTGTACAGCTTGCAGGCACCAAAGACAAATTGCTCATACTCCTCCAATGACATGCCAGCATTTTGTGCTGCAGCAAGCGTTGGATATTGGCAGAGGTTTCGCTTGAGATCGCGGGTAGCCGTTCTTTTGAAGTATAGTTTTGAAAGTTCAGAAGTTGCCTTTTTGTGTATTTTCACCCTTGAGGGGTCGATGGACTGGCCTTCTCTGAGATTGAAGGGCGCGCGGATGTAGAGGTAGGCATCGTAGGATTCCATGGCCAGCTTGTACAGAGGTGCCACCCGCTGCAATTGCTGTTCGCCGGCTTCTTGGTAATAAATGCGTTCTTTTTCGCGAAAATCCATTTGAACATCCACATGCGCACCTGCGCGAACACCATATCGGTAGACCTCTCTCAAGAGCGGCTCGGCAAGGGTGCTGGAGCGGACGTATAACTTATCGCCATCCTGAATTTCGAGGCAGTAGTGGATCAGCAGTTGGGCGTATTTTTCCAGGATGGTGTTCATTGTAAGTTCTCTTTAGCTGGTTTTTGGTACAATGCATTCTTCCCCGAGACAAATCAAGTATACAGACAAGTTAGAAATTTTAGGCCATATATGAATCTGTTAAAAGTGCATTTACCAATGTTTAACCTGATATGGGTATCTTATGGTATACAATTCTTTAACTTTTTCGTTTAGTTTATCTCTAACTAATTCCAGATTTTCTCTTTTCAGAGCAGAGATAAAAAGATTGTCCCATTCATACTCCTGTTTGAGGCGCTGCTTCAAGTCCTTCATAATCTCTTCCTTGGTCTCCTCATCCAAATAATCGTCGAAATAGCGTTCTCTGTACAGGTCTACTTTATTAAACAGCATTAAAGTAGGTTTGTTGTGTGCCTCTAGGTCCTTTAAGGTTTGATTGACCGTTTGGATGTGGTCTTCAAATTGTGGATGGGCCAGATCAACGACATGTACAAGGAGGTCGCTTTCCCGCACTTCGTCAAGTGTGGATTTAAAACTTTCGATCAAATGCGTCGGCAATTTGCGAATGAACCCGACCGTATCGGACAGCAAAAATGGCATTGTGTCAAAGACCACTTTACGTACGGTTGTGTCTAAAGTTGCAAAGAGTTTATTTTCTGCAAAGACATCCGACTTGCTCAACACATTCATCAGCGTTGACTTTCCCACGTTGGTGTAGCCTACAAAGGCCACCCGAATCAGTTCTCCCCGATTCTTTCGGCGAGTCCGGTTTTGTTGTTCTATCTTTTCCAATTTCTTTTTGAGTAGACTGATTTTATCACGGACAATACGTCTATCCGTTTCAATTTCTTTTTCCCCAGGTCCTCTCATACCAATACCTCCTCGCTGCCGTTCGAGGTGGGTCCAAAGCCCTCGCAGCCGGGGCAGCATGTATTGCATCTGCGCCAACTCGACCTGCGTCTTGGCCTGCGCCGTTTGAGCCCGGCTGGCAAAGATGTCTAAGATCAGGCTGCTTCGATCGACAATTTTCACCTTGAGGATGCTCTCGATGATGTTTACCTGCTTGCCACTGAGGTCGTCGTCAAAGATTACCAGCCCGATGTCTTCATTTTCTTCGATGTATTGACGGATTTGGTCGATTTTGCCAGAGCCAATGAAAGTTCGGGGGTCGGGATGAGACAGTTTTTGGATGTAGCGCTTTTTGGTCTTGGCGCCAGCGGTCAAGGCCAAGAACTCCAATTCATCCAGATATTCCTGCACCATTTCCTCCGTCTGGTGCTGATGTACCAGGCCGACCAATACCGCTTGCTCTACCTGTTTTCGAATACCCTTGCGAGTCTTTTCGCCTATATTCCATTCGTTTGCCATAAAAAATGAGATTAGTTCTAATTGCGGATTTATAACTACTGAAAGGATATTAAAGTTCCAGCAATTCGTCTTTCCGATTTCTTGCTACTGCCTGGTCAGCCATTTGATGGGATTGAGGCGAACCTTATCTTTCCAAAGCTCAAAATGTACTTCAGATTTATTGGACTGTGGATTGACGGCCAACCTTCCAAGCGTCTGGTCCGCTTTTACCCATTGATCTTTCTTGACAAAGACCTGGTCCAGATTTGAGTATACGGTATAATACTCTCCGTGTTTTAGAATGAGCATATTATGATAGCCTGGCACAAACTGCGTACCAACGACCCGGCCTTCAAAGACGGCCTTTACTTTGGCGCGATGGTCTGTTCGAATATCGATGCCGTTGTTTGCAATTTCAATCCGGCGCAAGGTGGGATGGCTTTGCTGTCCAAACTGCCGTGTGACGACGCCTCTATCGACCGGCCAAGGCAGGCGCCCTCGATTACTGCTGAAGGTCCCAGTCAGCCGATCAGCCCGTTTTAGCCGCTTGGGCGATTTGTTGATCCCTTGGGGCGTTCTGGACCGCTTTCGGGCTGCTGCCACTTCCTGCCGGATAACCTTTTCGATGGCCTGGTTGAGGCGCTCATGTGCCAGGCGCTGGCGGCCGAGTTCATCCCGCAGTCGGCTTTCGTTGGCCTTCAGGCTGGCCAGTAGCTTGGTTTTATCCTCCAACTCCTTGGCCAGGATGCCCTGGTGCTCCGCCTCTGACAGGAGCAGTTCCTCCTTTTCCAGACGGCGTTCTTCCAGCAGGTCGACTTTCCCCATGAGGCTTTCTCGGGTCTCGATGATCAGCTGGGCCTGGCGCTGGCGGTGCCGGTCGTACTGCCGCAAGTATTGCCATCGTTGAATCAGTTGTTGAAAATTGTGGGCAGAGAAGAGGAACAACAATTTGGTCTGGCTCATTTTCTGCCGCAAAGCCTGCCGGGCCATTCGGCCATATTCCTCTTCCAGCTGAACGATGTCCTGTCCCATTGATTGAATGACTTCCTCGTTGCGTTGAATACTGAGATTGGTTTGCTCCAACTCTTCATTCATGGTCTGGATCAGCTCCTCTCTGGCCTTGATCTGTTGTTGCAGTGCCAGGTAACGATCCAAGGTTGCTTCCCGGCTCTTTGCTGTTTGGTTGAGCATTTTGGTCGTCCGAGCAATATCCTTGAGCAATTTTTTGCGTTTGGATTCCAGGTTTTTACGCACTTGAGCGCCTGCGGGCAAGCACAGGCAGGCAAAGAGGAAGAGCAGCAGGCTGATCCGAAGGGATTGATTAATCCAACCTTGTATAACTGGAAGGGATTTCAAAGCGAATAGACTTGGGCGTATTGATCTCAACTTTGGAGAAGTCGATCTCTATGGACAATTCGCCCGTATCCGGGCTTTTAAGATTCAGTTTACGAAGGTACGAAAAATTGCGTTCCCCGCCGACGGGCTGAAAATCTTTCTGTTCGACTACTACATTTCGTGCAAAGGCAGGCTCTGCAAAGGCCATTTTCCGCAGTTGAAAAAACAGGCCATCGACCCAATAGCTGCGATCCATATCTCGGACAGAAGCCGTTAGGCGATAGTCGTTTTTATCGACTGAGGATTCATATCGCGTCTCTGTCAATAAAACCGGGTTGCCTAGAATTAGGTCTTGCAAAGCCGCAAAGCTGGCCGGCAGATTGTAGCGCTGGGTAATAAAATTAAAATCCTTGGCGATGTAAAACTTGCCGATTCGATCGATGGCAAAAACAGAATCGCGGGTCACCAAAATGCGGGCGCCCTCCAAACTAAATTTCTTGACATTCATCCAAATGACACTGTCCTTGCGCAGCCGGAGGTTGAATCTTCCCTTCACGGACTGCTCCTCATCTCGGTATGAAATGCTGCCTTTTCCGCTAAACCATTCCAGGTCTACTTCGTTTTGCGCCAGGCGCTTCATCACATAGCGGGCTGGTTTGGCCTTCAGAGAGGTGCCGACTGCCTTTTTGGAGCCTTTACAACCCAGCCCCAGCAGCAGGATACAGCAAAAAGAAAAGAGGGAAATTGGCCACTTCATAAGATCGCTTTAGGGGTTTAAACGACAAAAACAGTACCCTTCATATAAGTACGCAAGGCGATAGCGTTTGTTTTATTGAACTTAAACACTATTCCATTTCGAAATAAATAATATCACACGTTTTTAGGTCCGCATTAAGGATCACCTTTTGCACCTCTGTCCCATCATCTATATTGAGCGCCACGGTATTGGGCGGTGTTTCACCCAAATTATTGGCATAAAGCATCAGGTAGTTGGTCCCCTTGTCTCCGTCGAGATACAACTTCAGCTTGTGCCTTTCAGAGCGCAGCTCGTGGTATTTGACAATCCATTCTCCCTTAAAGTTGAGTGAAATGACATCGCCATCCAGCTTTTTATGGTCAAACAGCTCGACGATAAGCTCCTGGCTCTTCACCCGAACAGTCCGGCCGCTTTTGATGTTGCGGCGGGTCATTTCTTCGGCGGCGGCCTTCGGCTTGTCCACCTCCATATCGGGTTCGAGGGGTTGCACATAGCGGATGTAGCCCCGGCGGCCTGCCTGCGTTACTCGGGCCAATCCTTGTCGAAAATCGTAGGCAGATTCAAAACTGGGTGGAATAACCATTTTCCCCTTGCGGTCCACATACCCCCAGCGACCCTTGTGGCGAACGCGGGCCAGGCCCTCACTGTAATCTTGCGCCATCTCATAGGTGGGTGGCACGACATAATTGCCCTTATAGTCAATGTAGCCCCATTTACCATCCTTTTTGATACGGGCCAAGCCATCAAAGAAATTGAAGATCAGATCATAAATTGGTTCCACAACAAACTCCCCTTTACGGCCGACGAGCCCCCAGCGATTGTCCTGCGAAACACGAGCCAGGCCATCTTCAAAGCTTCCGGCATAGCCATAGCGAGGCTGAAGCAGAAATTGTCCATTTGGGCTGATGAAGCCCCAGCGCCCTTTGTACTTTACAGCGCTCACCCCCTCCTTAAAGGGCAACACCATATCAAAACGCGCCGGAATGGCCATCTTGCCATTCGAACGCACAAAGCCCCAATAATTACCGACTTTCACGCCGCCCATTCCTTCGGCAAAGGTCTGAGCCCCATCAAATTGCAGCGGCACAACAAATCGGCCTTCGCGATCGATAAAGCCCCACTTTTTATTCTGCTCCACACAGGCCAAGTTTTCATTGAATGGACTAGTGATATCGTATTCGTTGGCAATGACCATCTCACCGGCTTTGTTGATGTACCCACTTTTGGATTCCATCTTCTTAAAGTCGATATAACCAGCCGAGGCCAACTCCTGTGAATAGGCATCGATGATGTGGAAACGCGGCGAGACACGCACATTCCCCTTTCGGTCGATAAAACCTTTGACCCGGCCATTTACTACAATGGCCCGATCATCGTAAAAGTCGTAACATTTATCGAAAGCACAATCAAAAGCCCACTCATAAGAAGTTTTCTGGGCATTTGCCTGCTCGGAAGAAAGGCTACTGAGCAGGAGACACAACAAGACAAGGTATTTGTACATAAGTTTTTGCATTCCATGGGAAAATAGAACTGCAAAGGTACAGACTTAGGAAGGAAAGGGCAACGGTTGTTCGGTAGGCAGATGTGTAGTAGGCAAAAGGCAGCCAGCAGTAAACACAGATGCCTACTGCTGGCTGTATGGGCTGGCTGCTAAAGCTTTGTTCTTTTTCGCTTGCCTTTGGAGTAGAACTTTGGGCTTACGTCGCCACCCAGGCTGTCCTTGATGCGGACTCTTTCAGGCTCTCCGTGGTATTCAATATCGCCACCAGTATTGGCGTTGGCATAGATGTATTCGCTGACGCTGACTTCTACTTCTCCGCCGGTTCCAGCTCGGACGGAAGCACGGCGAGAGTCGAGGCGGTGGGCATCCAGAATGGCACCAGTTGTCACAGCTGTTTCCTGCGAAACAGCTTCACCGCGCAGCTTCAGTTGAGCCCCTTCCGTCATATTGATGGACAGCTCTTCCACCTTCAAAGTCAATTTACCTCTGGCACCACTGCCGAAGCGCAGGCGGAGGATATTCGATTCGAGCGCCTGTTCACCAGTAGACACAAAGGCTCCAGCCACTGCTTTTACGCTTCTGATGTCTTTATAATTGAGACGAATCCGAATAGGGGGATCTTCATATTCGCGGATGCTATATAGCTTGCGGCGTTTGATGCGAAGGATGCCATTGATTACCTCAAAGCGCAGTTTGGAAAAGTCATCTTCTACCTCCATCGACTCTTCTGCAGCCTTCACCAGTTCGACCTCAATATTCCCTGTGACCGTTAACTCATCAAAGGGATCGAGCGGAATATTGCTGGCCGACAGGCCGCTGGTATACATTAAACAAACTCCAAGAAACAGAAATGCCCAGACTGAATTTTTCATAAGACTCTTTTTTCGATTTAGAAAGAACACCTGAACGAACACACATATTGTCCAGCTGTCAATTCCTTGACGCAAAAAAGTGGTCTACGCCCCTATTGGAAAATGCATTTTTTAATTTTTGATGATGAACCGACAGATGGGTCACTAGCTGGTCTTCAGAGCCAAAGAGGCGCGTACTTGGCGCATTTCAGCCCAAAGGTGGCGGTAATTCAGATCAGAGAGAGCCGTCAGGGGCAATCTAACATCACGTCGACAGAGCTTTTTAAGTTCTAGGGCGCCTTTGATACCGGCGGGATTGCCTTCGATGTAAAGCCACTGATGCAGATCAAACAAGTCCAAGTGCAGTTTGCTGGCCGTGTCCATATCTCCATTTAGTGCCGCACGGACCATATCAGAAAAGGCTGCGGGATAAGCATTTCCGATAACAGATATGACACCTTGGCCACCTAGGGCAATGAGTGGTAGGGCCGTTGGATCATCGCCAGAGAGCAACATAAAATCTTTGGGCTTGTGCTTCAGGATTTCAGCCGCTTGGGTGAGGCTGGCGCTGGCTTCTTTGATGGCCACAAACTTTTCGCTGGCCTTGGCAAGCTTCACAACTGTTTGAGCGCTCATATTGGAGGAAGTCCGCCCAGGCACGTTGTAAATAATGATGGGAACGGGACAAACCTCTGCGATGGACATATAATGCTGAAAGATGCCTTCCTGTGTGGGTTTGTTGTAAGAAGGATTACTCGACAAGATGCCTGCACAGCCTGAAAAGTCGAACTGCTGGATGCGCTCGACGAGATTTGCGGTATTGTTGCCACCGAACATCCCTACGACGACGGGCAGCCTGTCCGCAACTACTTTAAGGGTAAAATCCACAACTTGATGGCACTCCTTGGTGGTGAGCGTAACAGATTCGCCTGTTGTACCCAGGGACACCAGGTATTCGACACCTCCTGCGATGCAATGCTCGATGATGTTTTCAAGTGCTTGGAAGTCGATTTCGCCATCGACAAAAGGCGTGACCAATGCAACGCCAGTACCTCTAAATTGTGGAAATCTCATAATTATTCATTCTATTGAGGAAGAATTCTACTTGCTTGATGAAGGAAGACATACGCTCGTCAGAGGCATCGATCATGAGATCGTAGCAATACAATTTCTCACTGACAGGCCCTACCCGAAAGCCAGCTTTTGACAGCGCCGAGATGTACTCCAATGGAATACAATCCTTGAGACAAAGATTGATCAGCACATCAAAGGGCGTCTCTATGAACTGCTCGACCTCAAAGCCAGTAGGACGCATGACCCAATCCAGCGCTTTATTTGAAAAATGCTTGTAAGGGCAATTCTCGTGCGTCTCCTTATCTGGAAAATAAGCCAGCACCTTTACCTCTTTGTCTTGCTTTTTGAGCAGATGAACAAACTGCCGGATCGTCTCGCTATGCGTTGGATCGGCAGCATTATATACCAAGCCCACCGACTTTACGCTTTGAAAGTCCAGTGAACCCCTTTTGAAAGAGGTCGCATTCAGTTTTTGGCGCAGCAATCGCTCATGCAATTGCACATGCTTTTTTGTAAACCAATTTTTCATAGTATTCTCAAAACATGCATAGGCTCCGTGGAGCCTCTTCCCTTCCTAAAAAACATTCAGGCAGCCTGTAGCAGGCAACCAGAACAATAAAAATCGACCGATGTCAAACGGGCTAGAATTGATTACTTCTCCGTTTCCTCGGCGATGGTTTCTCCTTTTATTTGGTAAACGCCCATGGCTCCATACTTATTGATTCGGGCTTCGATTCGGGTATCTGCATCCATTTCCTGTAGTTCGACAATGGCCTTTTTGATGTTGCGTTTCACAATTTTGGCCATATCCTCCGGGGCGGCATGGGCGCCACCTACGGGTTCTTTGATGATGTCATCGATCAAGCCGAATTCATACATGTGATCGGCTGTTAACTTTAGAGCTTCGGCTGCTTGCTCCTTGAAATCCCAGCTTCGCCAGAGAATGGAAGAGCAAGATTCCGGAGAGATGACCGAGTACCAAGTATTTTCGAGCATAAAAACGCGATCTCCCAGACCGATTCCGATGGCACCTCCGGAGGCACCTTCACCGATAACAACACAAACGATGGGAACGCGGAGCTGTGCCATTTCAAAGAGATTTCGGGCGATGGCTTCAGCCTGTCCACGCTCTTCAGCTTCGATGCCCGGATAGGCACCAGGAGTATCAATCAGACAAACGATGGGGTGACCAAAGCGGTCAGCCATTTTCATCAAGCGCAGAGCTTTGCGATAACCTTCGGGATTGGCCATACCAAAGTTGCGGTACTGCCGCATTTTGGTATTCACCCCTTTCTGATGGCCGATGATGACCACATTTTGTCCATCGATGTTTCCCAAACCTCCGACAATCGCATGATCGTCGCCAAAGTAGCGATCTCCATGCAGTTCGACGAATCTGCGGCACATCTGATTGATATAAAAATAGGTATAAGGTCGTTCGGGATGGCGAGACAGCTGTACTTTCTGCCAGCCAGTCAGGTTGCTGTAAATCCCTTTGCGTTCGGAGCGAATCTTATTTTCGAGTTCCTTGATCTTATCTGACACATCGATGTCACCAGCTTCACCAACTTGGCGAATTTTATCGAGTTGTTCGTAAAGATTTTCGAGCGGTTTTTCGAAATCTAAAAAAACCATAGTGTAGAGGTTTTACCTTTTTCAACAATAAAACAGCGTCCGGGCCTACTCCAAAAGGTAGTTTTCAGGTGTCATATAACTTTTGGGGCTTGAGCGAGTCAAAGGGCAAACCAGCACTTTAGAAACTGAGCAGTGACCAGTCCTCAACCAGCCCAAAGCATACAAAATTAGCAATCGATTGCCAGACCGAAGTGCGTTGGCCAACTTTTTTTATTTTTTTCTCCCATCTATTGCATCTTTCCGCAAAGAATTTTACTTTTGCAATCGCTATTTCGGTCAACAAATGCCAGATAGTGTACAAATTGGAAGAAAAGTCTTCTCAAGATATATAAGAATTTGGTCTGGTAGTTCAGTTGGTTAGAATACCTGCCTGTCACGCAGGGGGTCGCGGGTTCGAGTCCCGTCCAGACCGCTTGATAATCAAGAAGTTATGCAAATTTTGCATAACTTCTTTTTCATTGGTTTACATCTAAGTTTATAAATCCCTTTGATTTCCGTCATGTTTAGGCTGTAAACCAAGGCAGAGTTGATTTTTGGGTGATCCAAATTTTAGATGCTGCCTTCCTTTGTCGTCTAATATTCGCCATGGCAAGCCATTTTCGGTTTCACTCAAACACCTTGATGACGCCTTTGCTATCCCCTACCCTTATTCCCCTCCTATCCTTTATAATTTGCAAGCCTTATTACCAATAGGCTAGATCATATTCAACAGCTTCAACGGCCTTGAGAAAGTGAGAAAGTGAGTAACTTGAGAAAGTCTTAAGCGTAGGTTTCGAACTTTCTCACCCTTGTGTAACTGACGGAAAAATGCTGGAAATAACCTGTAACGGTGTTGGAAAG
>JBCCSZ010000056.1:0-29686 GCA_039199225.1 Bacteroidota bacterium | reverse complement strand
TCGTGGACGACCTTATCGTCGACGAGGAAAAGTTGCTCAAAATTCTTGGACGTTTGCGCTCTGTAGAGATGGGGCCGGAGGGCTTTTTGTATGTGGGCGTAGAAGAGCCTGGGCGGATTTTCAAGTTGGTGCCGATAGAAAACTAGGTCAAGCTTGATCAACAGCTGTCTTTTCGATCAGCTCCATAAATCCTTCAATGGCCTGAATAACGGATAAAACATCTTCTTCCGACCGTATCTCAGCGGATAACCGACGGAAATAATCCGACTGAGGCACATCGCCATAGATGTTTTCTGGCCACTTTTGTATCATATCGGTCAACACCTGGCTGGTATCTTTGCGGGTATCGAAGAATGAAAACACCGGAATTCGCTCCTGAGTGGCGATAGAATAGGTAGAATACGTTCCTCCTACACCGCCGATCAACACAACATAATCAGCTAGATTCAAGCTTTTGGTCCACTCTTCCAAGCCTTCATTGACATAAAAAACATTGCCCTTATCATACAGAGGAGCCTTGTTCTTGGGAAGAATTTGAAACAACCTCTTGTGAAGATTCGGACGCTCACTTTGTTTGACAGCCTCGGCGAAGGCTGTTGTCACATGATAATCCACCCCCTGCCATCCACCAGAGACCAACACATAGTTGTTTTGTCCCAGATAGGTCCCTAATGTTTTGGCAATCAGCACTTCTTTTTCTGGAATGTCTCCGGCTCCCGTCCCAGCTACGAGGATGGATTTGGGTATGTTTTGGAGGTTTACGCCCAGGTATTTTCGCTCAATCTCGTATAATAAATTCAGTAAGGCCAAGGTGATCTTGTTATTCAGAATGTTGTAATCCTCCTCTCGCATCAGCCCATCGATAAACTTTCGGTGCGCGCTGTTGAGCCTGGAAGAGTGCAAAATGAGTTCATTGCGCACATCGGGATGAATGATCTCCCACTTCAGGAAAATCGAAATGGCCTTTTTCAGTCGGCCTTCTTTAAGATGGTCTTCAATTATTTCTTTCATTTGATCATTCACCTATTCTGATGGAAAATATTCTAGTTGCATCACAACGGTACTGGTACATAAAATGGACCAAATAAATGGAGTCAAATTGCAATCTTACCTTTCTACGATGAGTAGGATACGGACAACTGAAAACCACCATCTCATTCCGTCCTGGGCCTTTCACCACTGTCTCAATCCCGAATACTCTATCATAGGACTGGGCAAATAGCCAATCCGATGGGCCTGCATGAGCAAACGCTTACCTTTCAAAAAGGTAATTGGCTCTTGGTACACCTCCCAACGCTTGGAAACTTCCTCCCCCTCGTCCAGCAGTTGGTAACCAATCGCCGCCCCTTCGGTCGGACAGGACAACGCAAGCTTTTCACCAGCAATGTCGGCCCTCGGAGCTGACGTGCGAGGCTGGTGCTGACCACCCCACAACTTTGCAATTAATTCAGGCTCCGGTATTTCACCCAAATCCTTTATCTGATCCATCCAACGGTCGCATTCATTGCGCAAGGTGGTGAGTTTTTCCTGATGCGCTGCCATCTGAGCCAAGTTGTGTAATTCGTGTGGGTCAGTCCAGGTGTCAAACAATTCTTCGGGCTCCTTTTGTGGCCGAAACCACTGGGCCTGAAAGGCATTCAAAGAATCGACATCCCGAAGACGCAACAACTCTTGCATGATCGGCATTTGCTCCCGATAGCTCACAGCCAGGTAGCAACTTTTTGATGGCTCTTCATTGCGAATGTATTTGTACCGATGGTCTCGCACCGCCCGCTGCCTATCGTACACCGCATCGAAGCGGTCGGCCGCAGCATGGATGTATTGCCGCTCAGGACGGTCGCTGAAGGCCCCCAACCAAGCCCGACCTTGGATGTAATCAGGCGGCTGAATGCCTGCCAAAGACAGCAGCGTGGGCTTGAAATCTACAAAACTGATGAGCTGGCTGTCAACGGTTCCTGCCCGCCACTGCCCCGGAAAGCGCACGATCAAAGGCAAGCGCAGCCCAGAGTCATAAAGCATTCTTTTTTGCCGGGGCAGAGGCCCTCCGTGGTCGCTGTACCAAAAGATAATGGTACTGTCCAGCAGGCCATCTTCCTCCAAGGCTTTTAATATCTCTCCTACCTGAAAATCCATTTGCCGAATGTTCGAGTACATCCGCCGAACGTCCTTCAAACCCACAGCATTGGCAGGTAAGTAAGGAGGCACCGGAACATCCAGCGCCGCATCGATCCAAAGGGAGTCCTCCGCTTTTCGCCAAATCTGCGATTCATGGGTCACACCAAAATTGAAGATGGAAAAGAAGGGTTGTCCGGCTTTTCGATTGCGCCAGTGGGACGACCGGCTGCTTTCATCCCAGGCCGTTAGTTCCCTCCGGAATTGGTAATCTTCCTTACTGTTGTTGGTACAGTAGTAGCCGGCACGCCGCAAATACTCGCTGTGCATGTGGGCAGCAGCCGGTGGCATGGCCTCATAGATGGTAACCCCCTCCGGAAACCAGGAGGCCGTCCGTTCGATGGTTTCTTTGGAGAGCTCAAAATCGAACCAGGGGCCGGTACGCATGTGGTGAGCGCCAATGCCAGATGGATACATACCCAAGGCAATGGCTGCTCGGCTGGGCGCACAAACACCCGAAGGCGAGAATGTATTGGGATAGCAGATGCCTTCTGCTGCCAGGCGACTTAGGTTGGGCGTCGAGACAGTGGAATCACCAAAGGGAGGAATGACAGGACTCAAATCCTCTGCAACCAACCAAAGGATGTTGGGACGCTTTGGCCACTGGGGAGCCTTCACCTCACTGGCTGAATTCTCCAGCGGGGACTCAGAACAGCTCGACCAGTGCATCATAAATCCACAAAGCCCAAGAAAATAGATAAATCTGATGAAGGGAGGATACATAAGCTGTTGGTTTTAGCTGTGAAAAATAGCCTTTTTTCCAAAAATCTCAAATGCATCATTGCAAACCATCTTTGCGTACGCGTCGTACACATGTCATTTATCCCACATACACTGCAAGGGCTGGATTGAGTCTTCCGAGAATTCTGTATCTTGTCAATGCTTTCCCCAGATCATACACATTACATACTGCTAAATCAACTTTATGAGACGAATTCTACCTACGGCCTTATGTTTCATCTATGTACTACTTTTAACATTACCCTTGCTTTCGCAAAATTCTGCTCAGAAAGAGGTTCTTTCCAAAGCCAATGTTTCAACAGATTGGATGAGCGTAGCTGCTGAACAACAAGTACTAAAACCAGGCGCATTTTTCCAGCAAAATGCTGCGACACTCGGATTGGGGGTAGATGACAGAATGCAACTGCAACGTACCGAAGAAGATCAAATTGGGTTTACGCATTACCGATACAACCAATTCCACAAGGGCGTAAAAATTGAGGGTGCTCAATATTTGGTTCACCAACAGGGCGACCGCCTTATGAAGGCCAATGGCAAACTCATCAAAGGCATATCGGTAAACACCCAACCGAAGATTGACAAGGAGGCTGCCATCGCTGCTGCCCTCCGTCTGGTGGGCGCTAGAGTGTACATCTGGGAAGATGAAGTATTGCTACACAGCCTGGAAGACATTCACGACAACTCCGACGATTCCTACTATCCCGACCCTCAGCTCGTCCTGTTTGATCCGGCTTACAGCCGCCAAGCCGACCGTTATCGACTGGCTTACAAGATGGATATTTACGCCAGCACACCTATGAGTCGTCAATGGGTATTCGTGGATGCATTGAATGGAAATATTTTGGCCAAACAGGAGCGGATACATGCGGAAAATGTCATCGGAACAGCCAATACACGCTACTCGGGGGAACAAATCATTACAACAGATAGCGTGGCGCCTGGTGAATATCGATTGCGGGAGACCGCCCGTGGTGCCGGAGCCGATATCGTTACCCTGAACTTGCTTCGCAACGACCAAGACGAGACAGACCTGGCTGTCGATTTTGTAGATGACGATAATTATTGGAGCAATTTCAACTTGCGGCAGGACGAAGTGGCAACGGATGCGCACTGGGGAGCTGAGCAAACCTACGATTTGATGTTGGAGCATTTTGGAAGAAACAGCATCGACGATCAAGGCCATGAATTGCGCAGCTATGTCCACCTACGACGCAACTTGAGCAATGCCTTTTGGACGGGTGAGGCCATGATGTATGGGGACGGTGGCGGAAATGCTGGTCCATTCATTTCTATCGATATCGTCGGTCACGAAATTGCGCATGGCTTGACCAATTATTCTGCTGGCTTGATTTACCAAGACGAATCCGGCGCCCTCAATGAAAGCTTCAGTGACATTTTTGGTATTGCCGTCAAATTTTATAGTGGTGCGCCCAATTTCAACTGGAAGATTGGCGACCAGATATACAACGATACCTCTGGCCTGCGCTCGATGCGCAGCCCCAAGCTCCGCAACCATCCGGACACTTATTTCGGGCAGTTCTGGTTTCAGGGTGATGGCGACAACGGTGGGGTACACATCAATAGTGGCGTTCAGAACTTTTGGTTTTACTTGCTCACAGAAGGCGGACAGGGTGTCAATGATCGCGGCTATGCCTTCGATGTTCAAGGCATCGGGATGGACAAGGCCATGCAGATAAGCTACCGAAATCTGACCGTCTACCTGACGGAAAGTTCTAACTATGTCGATGCGCGGGAAGGCGCTATACAAGCTGCCATTGATTTGTACGGCGATTGCTCACCAGAAGTCGAGTCGGTCACCGACGCTTGGGCAGCCGTTGGTATTGGAGCAGCATTCAGTCGTAGGGATTTGCAGCCGGGCGCCTTTGTGCAGCCTGTTTTTGAATGTGGCCGTGGGATAGAGAACCTCCGCTTCCGAATCGACCACATAGCCTGTAACACAAAGATACCTGCCGGTGATACCTTACTGCTCGCTTATCAACTGGATGGCCAAACACCTGTTGTCGAAGAATTGGTATTGAGCGATACCATCGAAGCATTGTCCGATCTGGAGTATAGTTTCCAGCAAGCCGCCGATCTGTCGACCATCGGTTTTTACGATCTGCGCTTCTGGGTCTACTACCCTTCTGACAACAACAATCTAAACGACACCTTATCGCTGACCATCGAAAATCGGGTGACCCAAAATGCCGATTGGGGCATCACAGCAGTCACTGCTCCATCTACTTATCAATGCGACTTCAGCGATGAGGAAGCCCTCACCGTCGAGGCGACTTATTACGGTTGCGAGGCTTTGCCAGCTGGAACAGAACTCCCCATCAGCTTCAACATCAATGGTGGCACGAGCGTCAGCGAGACCTTCACGCTCCCGGCCGTAGCGCCCGATCAAAAGATACTACTGACCTTTTCCGATCCTGTCGACTTGACCAATCAGGGGTTCAATCGATTCGATATACAAAGCAATAATCCGACAGATACCTGGGAGAGCAACGACCTTTTCCAATGGGCCTCCCTCAATGGCATCGATCGACCCGAAGGGGTAACGCTTCGCTTTGAAGACGAGCTGGCTTATACCGACAGTTCCTTGGTAGTGCCGGGCGTGGAAAGCCGTATTTGGCGCGACACCGTTTCGGAGGCGGAGGGCGGCCGCTATGGCATCCGGATCACAGGTGGCGACCCCATCTCTCTGGAAAACAACAGTTTGTTGATAGACATCCCAGAGTCGGAAGAGGAAGCCTGGCTCCTCAACACCGATTACATCAGCAACATCGAATACTGTGTCGATGCGACAGATTGGGAAACCATCCGCTTGAGCTTCGATACCAAGATGACCTATGCGGGTATCTGGGGTTCTTTGCTGAGAGGACGCCCCATGTTCCGCTACGCTGCTCGCTTCCGGATATTGGTCAACGGAGAGCAGATCGGCGAAACCTATCACCCACAGACCGGCCAGCACCTCCTTGGTTCTCCGGTCCACTACGACGTCAACTTGAGCCGCTTTGCCGGCGAACGCTTCACTTTGGTTTTCCAAACCCAGGTTTTGAGAAATGCTTCCTATGATCTCATCTCTGCCAGCAGCGACGGCGACAATGTCGTGTTGGACAACATCTTCTTGGGACAAGACCCCTTGCTGAACAACAACGAGCCGAACTTGCTGCTGTCTACCTTCCGGGTTTTTCCCAATCCAGCAGATGAAAGACTAACAACGGTGTTGGATTTGGAACAATCGGACCGCTTGGAGCTGGACTTGATCAACATGCTGGGACAAAGAGTTTTGTCTATCCCTCAAACGCGCTATGCGCAAGGTCAGCATCGAATTGAGTTGGCAGTAGGTCAATTGCCAACCGGAGTGTATTGGGTGGTGGTTTCCAATGGGCATCAGCAACAAAAGGAAAGATTGGTGATTGGACGGTAGGTCCTTTCTGAAAAGTCATCAGCAGGACTGTGGTTGGTCGATTCTAGGGAGCCCCAGTCCTGCTCATGGCTACAAAAACTATTGTATCAAAGGCAGGTTTCTTCTTTCCAGGAAATAGTTAAACTTCTTGATAAATGCCTCACTGGATTTTTGTTCGCGGGTAAAAGCATCCGCAACGCCTGTGTCGCGAATCATCTTCCCGACAAGGCTCAATCGCTGATAAACCTTTGACTTTTCCACAGCCGTATCTTGAAGTAGCGAAAGCTGAAACAAAAGGTCGATGGGGCTATTGCCTAGATTTTCATACTCCTTATTCATAACGTCTACGGCCCCTCTAAAATTCCACCAATCGTTGACATCAAAGGTCCTGCAAATGTGAATGGCATAATCTCTGAAGATGGGATTGTTGTCGTACATATTTTTTGTAAAAGCAACATCCTCAAGGGAATATTTTTTTGAGAAATTCTTTTCCCTGTCTTTGGTCGAACCGACTGTTTGTACATATGGGTAGTCTTTGATTTGTTCGGTATTCACAAAGACAATGACATTACTTTTCAGGGCATTGTAATCTTCAAAGAAATTCAAGGAATTATCAATGTATGCTATTCGAAAAGTATCCGAAATCATTCTAGATTTCAGGTTCGATACTTGGAATAAGTCGCCATCCGTCAGCTCCACTTTTTCTGAACAGCCAAGCAAAGCCGTCAGAAGTAAAACCATTAGATACTTTTGTGGGAATCCTTGATAAGTCCAATACAATTTTATCATTTTTTCTTCTTCACTTAAGTAGTTCTTAGCCCTTCTTATTCTCCTTATTCATTTATCCCCGCTAGAAATCATTAGCGATCCTGCTAGTCGGATTCAACAGCCGTAGACAAAGCTTCATCCGCAGGTGCTGGTGGTAAAACAGGCTGTAATTTCAAGACCTCCTCCGCAAAGCGAAAAGTTTTTTGTCGGACATCATCCAGGTCTTTCGACTGGAAGCGATTGATGCCAACATGGGAATCGACATTGGGATAGGTATCGATCTTTTTCAGATCAGCAGGCGTTGAAACCTTTTCGAAAAATTCTTTGATGGCTTCTACAGAAACGACATCATCATGGTGTTCTTCGTCTTTGTAATAGTAGCCTACATACAGGGGTTGCTCGATCTTTTTAAAGGTTTCCGCCGTCATGGTCTCCTCTAGTAAGTTCTTCAAACAAAGCAAGCCCTCCACCCGATACTTAGTCGTCCAGTATTGTTCGGCACCCGGTGGCACCGTGAATTGATTGTAATCTCCAATGATGGTTTTGGCAAGCTGCTTACCCCAGGGCATGGTCAGCAGATTGGATGCTTTATCTGCGATGTCGATATTGGGAGAATAGAGCATTTGTGCATAAATCTTATCGGGGCTTTCAGCCGCCAGGAAATTGCCCAGTGTACTTCCCGTCGAGCAAGACATCAATATGACCTTCTCTCCGAGCAAGTTGCCAATGGCCAATGCTTCCTTGGCAGATTCCATGAGTGCAGCCGGGGTCAATCCCATAAAAGATTCCGTCCCTTTGATCCCATGCCCAGTCAAGCGCGCGAGGTACAAATTACAGCCATAGCGCGCCGCAAACTCCCGGTGGATGGGGTCGCCTTCCATGGGGCTGGCCGAAAAACCATGTAAGTAAACCACACTGTACTCGGTTCGCCGAATGGAATCAGCCCAGATGATGCGTGCATGATTATCGTCTTTTAGATCAAAGGCAGCCTCTTTTTCAGCAATGAAAGCATCCAATTGCCCCAAAGACATGGAGAGGGCTTGCACCTGCCCATCGAAAGCTGGAAAATCCGGTCGGGGTCCCAATGCAATGCCCCCAATGAGTACTAAAGGAATGAGGTATCTTTTCTTAAGTTTCATAAAATTAGCTTGATTCAATATTGAAGGAGCAATGCCACATACATCGCCACCGCCCTAATATACACCCAATGGCCCACAATCGGTAAGTTAAGGATTCACTATATTTATCAAAAAATATGAATACGAACTATTTCATCCTCTTATTGCTGCTTTTTGCTGCGGTCGACCATCCAGTCAAAGCACTACCGGAGGAACATATTCTAGTTCGGTTCACCACTGACACGGAAGGGCTGCCCGATAAGCACAAACAAGTAGGCCCCCTTTGGACAACAGCCGGAAGAATCATGGACAACCTTTACAAATACAAAGCGATGGATACAATTAAAATCGAAAGTTCACTCAGTAAAATAGTAGCTTCCTTTAAAAAGAAGTCATTCGAAGACTTCAAAAAATTAATTTTCCAAAGTGAGGATTACATCGCCTTGATCAAGCAAATGGGCAACCAAGATACTACAGACGATCCCGCACTGAAGGAAGTTCTTCAAATCTTGGAGCAACAAATCGAAGCAAACTTTCAACGAATTATCAAAAAGGGAGAAGACAAAGGACTGATTTGGGAACAGATCACTTTCGAGGGGTATGTTTTCAACAGTGAAGAAATGAGCATAGGAACTGAAATCAAAGAGAAAGGCTTTTTGGTAGATAGCCATATTCGATTGACTTGCAAGGATGAAAATTATACGCTTATCGGCATACAGTTATGGCTATTCAACGATGTGTATAAAGTTAAAGCAGATGAAATGAGGGGAATATTCAAAATCGATTTAGACATCTTTGTGCCAGCAGAAAAGATGTATTTAGAGGAGATGGAAGAAAACGGATACTAAATTCGGAATGACTTATGTTTGTATGTCATCTGAAGTAAAGCGAACACCAAGCTAGGTGGAGCCGTTTTCTTAAAAAGACTAAAAAATATAAACATGAAAATTTTCAAACAACTCCTATTTGCTTTCCTATTCTTCAACGCCTTCCACCTACAAGCTCAAAGCCTGGAAGCAGAAATCGTCAAGGCAATTAAAGCGGCTGGCAACAAACAATACGATGTAGCCATTGCCAAATACGACAGCCTGATTGCCGAATACCCTAAAATGAAGATGCTGTATTTGCTCAAGGGAGAAGCCTATTCACAGCTTCGAAGGACTTACACGGTCGATACGGTGAGCTACAACAATGCCATGCGCGCTTACCTGCAAGCCATTGCGCTGGATAGCACCTTTTTTGACGCCTACAGATCCATGGGATTACTGAACATTTATCACCAGAGATTTGAAAAAGCAGCCCAGTACTACACTAGGGCCATTGAATATGCCCCTAATCAGGAGGACCTGTTCAACTCTTATACAGACCGAGGAGCTGCTTATTTATATTTGGGCAAAAACAAAGAGGCGATAGCCGATTACAATGAGGCCATCAAAATACGGCCCGATGCGCCTGGCGTTTATTCCAATCTAGCCATGATGCACAAACGCAGCGGTAATTTGGTGGAAGCCAGAAAGCTGTGCATGAAAGGCTTGGAGATCGATGGCAACAACACCACACTGAAAAACAACTTAGGACTCATCAATTTAGACGAGAAAAAATATGCCGAAGCAGAATCCATCTTCGAACAAATCCTGGTCGAAGACCCCAATGATCCCATAGCACTCAGCAATGTAGGATTTGCTAGAACCAATTTGGAAAAGTACGAATTGGCGATGCAAAACCTAGATCGGTCTATTCAGATTTATCCGGAAAATTCCTATGCCTTTAAAAACCGAGCCATTCTAAAAATTCGATTGGATAAAAAGCAGGACGCCTGTAAAGATTTGGTAGAGGCAAAACGCCTTGGGTATACCAGGATGTACGGAACAGAAGTAGATGATCTGCTGGAAACGCACTGCGAGGGACAGTAAGCTACCAAGACCTTCAGATACAATACACTACTTGAATTGAAAGGAAATCGGCTCTTTCAAGTCCGTGGTTTTGGTGGCTAGTATCTTGCCACTCAAATGCTCGATCAGCTGAACTTGATGGCGGCCATTTACGCTGGAAACCTCCAAATCGAAATACCGACCAAAGGCACGAATTTTACGCAAAGCCATTTGGTCCCACCCCTTGGGTAGCAAAGGACGACATTCAAATCGATCGAATCCCGTAGGCTTTATGCCAAACAAACCTTCGGTGAATACCCGACAGTACAGACCACTCTCCGCCGATAGATGGGCCATATCGCCCTCCGGGAAGGCTTCCACGACATAGGGAACCCGATCACCTAGCAATCGCTCTGAGGAAAACTGCTGAAGCTTTTCCAGTGAAACGTCCGTTGCCCCGGCCAGGAATGTTCCCCTCAGAGCATACAGCGTTCCTCTATCCCAAAAGATTTTGGAGATGGCTTCGTTCTCACTGTTCTTTTCCACATGCACTCCATTCTCAGACCATAGTCGTTCAAACAATGCTTCGATGGTTCCTTCCTTGCGATCGTGCAGGCCCACCACCAATGGCAGGCATATCCAATGCCGCAAGTAGCGATGTCCTTTGTAATAGCGATAAGTAGCCAAGCCTTCGACAGTCGCCCCAAAATATTGTTCAATGGCTTTGGACAAAGCCGCCGCCCAACTTTGATATACATCTACCACCGATTGGTCTTTACCCAGTGCCAATGCCAAATCCGCAGCATGGTCCAACGCACCATAATACAAAGAGGAAGTAGACAGATTCGCATCACCCGTTTCAATGCGTCCTTCCATTTCATCCGACTCCGAACGCACAACCCCTTCTCCATTTAGCTGGCGGTGGCAGTATTCCAAACACCATTCAATCAGGGGCCAGACTTCCTCGGCAGTCGCCTCCTCTCCCAATGCCAAAGCATATTGACTAGCCCCATAGGCAATCATCGCTGCATCCCCGCGGTCGAGTTGAAAGGGCGGCACCAAGCCTTCGATCTCAAAGGCATACCGAATCTTTTGATAGTCGGGCGTCCTGGCTGCTGCAAACGCTCGAAAAGTATTGAGCGCCGATTCATTCCCAACGTCATAGCCCAAGAAGGGAAAAAAGGGATTGATGTACTCCGCTTGATCATTGGCCCAGATACCCACGTAATAGCGTCCGCCACCTGGCGAGTGAATGAGTCCAAGCTTTGAATCAAAAATATTTTCCGACGCCCGAATCTTGGAAAACTCAAACAAGGTATTCAAAACCGAGTCAGGCGTCTCCAACTGAAGGTTGGCTCCGATCTGACGAAGGAAAGCTTGGCGTTCCCGGGCAGCTTCGGCCCCTGTCTGTTTTGGCCATGGCTCCCCTGCTCGCTTGGCAGCAATCTTCAGATGAAATTGAAAAGAATCCCCAGGCTGCAATTCAACCGTAGCTGGCACATCAGAACTTACATTTATTTGATAAACACCATCGGCCCCAATGTCTTCCCAATTTTGGCTGTGTCTTGCGAATTGCACATTTAAAACACTATCGCTCGTATTTTCCAGTATGAATTGCTCTACAAAAAGCCGTTGACGCATAGAGGGAAAAAACGTCCGCCTAGCCACTACACCATTGGCAGCTACCTGGTGTTCGATGCTCAACTCACTGTCCAAATGAATTCTCTCGACCGGCCCTGGTACCCATTGCCGATCACCAATGTAAATTTTTGGCAAGACCTCATCCTTAAAAGTCCGTTTAACATAGGCCCGATAAATAAACCAACTTGGGTCGTTTGACTTGATGTAGGGATGTAGCTGTGGGAAAAAAACTTCACGCTCTACGGATAACATCCCAACCGAATCGAGGGCATAACTAACAATCGCGGCCACCCGTCGGCCCGCCATTTCGATGTTGTCGCTGTGAGGTAAACCACCTCCTATTGTAGGATTCCAGGAAATAGTCGAAGAGTCGCCAATGGCCCAGCGCTTTTCTGCTGATTGGCCAAATGAGACCGTAAGTTGCAGGAAGCAGCACGAAATCAAGAGGCATTGCACCGCTGCACGAAAAATGTATCCCATGAGCGTCAGGCTTTTTCCAAAACGACAGCATATCCCTGACCGACACCTACACACATCGTCACCAGAGCATAGCGCTTGTTTTGCTTGTGCAACTAAATAGCCGCCGTATGTAAGATTCGGGTTCCCGAAATCCCCAGCGGATGTCCAATCGCGATGGCACCACCATTTGGATTGATGCGCGGATCATCGTCTGCCAGTCCCCATTCGCGAATACAAGCCAGACTCTGCGCTGCAAATGCCTCGTTGAGCTCAATAATACCCATATCCTCCATTTTCAGCCCCGCCTTGGCCAGCGCCTTATTCGATGCCCCTACCGGCCCGATTCCCATGATCCGAGGCTCAACCCCGACCACTGCAGAAGACACAATGCGCGCCAGTGGTTTTAGGCTGTATTGCTCAACGGCCGTTTCAGAAGCGACAATCACCGCTGCCGCCCCATCATTCAGGCCAGAAGCATTGCCCGCCGTCACCGTTCCACCATCCTCTTGCTTTTTGAAGGCCGGCCGCAATTTGGCCAATACCTCCAAAGTCGTATTGGGGCGAATGAACTCATCTTGGTCAAAAATAATGGGGTCCTTTTTACGCTGTGGAATCTCAATGGCCACAATCTCTTCGGCCAATCGCCCAGCCGCTCTAGCCTTACTGGCTTTCATCTGAGAAGCATAAGCAAACTTATCCTGATCTTCCCGGCTGATTTTGTACAGTTCCGCCAGATTTTCGGCCGTCGTTCCCATTCCATCCGTACCATACAACTGCTTCATTTTGGCATTGACAAAACGCCAACCAAAGCTGCTGTCGTGCATCTGAGCGTCTCGCCCGAAAGGCTTGGACACCTTGGAGATCACCCAGGGACCGCGGGTCATGTGCTCCACACCCCCCGAGATGAATACATCGCCATCACCGGCTTTAATGGCTCGATTGGCATGTACAACAGTCGACATCCCAGAAGAACACAAACGGTTGACTGTCTCTCCCGGCACCGACCAAGGAAGACCTGCCAACAAAAGACACATACGGGCGACATTGCGATTGTCCTCCCCCGCCTGGTTGGCACAGCCGAAAATGACATCCTCATAAGCCTCCTTGGGGATGCCTGCTTGCTTTTCAACAAGGGCTTTGATGACGTGTGCACCGAGGTCGTCGGTTCGAATGCTTGAAAGGGTTCCTCCAAATTTTCCGATGGCCGTTCTGACACCATCTATGATATAAGCTTCTTTTGGCATTGGTTAGGATTTATTTCGATGCTTGTTGTTGTAAAAGGCACAAAAACAAGATCAAATTATAATAATTACAATATTATCACGCTAAAAAATTTAGCCTTGTAAGTCACTAGATACGTGAACGTTACGCTTAACAAATAAAAAAAGATGAATTTTTTTTATGGAATTTCGGGGGGTGCCGTGTCCTATTATAGTAAACGATCGAACTTTTAGATACTGCAGATCTTCAAATACACATCGTTTGTTACGCCATTTTGGGCATTCTGCCCAGGTTTGGGTTGGCGAAGCTGTGCCAATGGTAGAGCTTCAAAAAGGAGGTGGCTGCATGGGTCACCTTGAGGGCGGGCTCCCACCCCAAGCCCCAAACTTTACCCCGTCCCCATTTTCATCTTTTCAGTCCTTGCAAATATACCCAAACGAATGCATTCAAAGCACATCTGACAAACATTGTTCTGTCTGCTCCTCACCACTGCATTCACCTTTGCGTCAAAGGCCACAAAAAATCCCGAACCTACCTTTTTGGCAAGTTCGGGACCAGTCGTATTTTTTCAGTTCTTTTTGTGTTCTTCTATTGAAAATACGCCTTTCCTATTCGTTAAGAGCTCACCGCCACCTTGGGTCCAGCAGCTACAACTTCTGCATCCGCTTTATCGGCATAAGGCTCGAAGTTTCGGACAAAACGGTTGGCCAAGTTGGCAGCCATTTCATCATACTTATCTTCGTTTCTCCAAGTGTCTCTTGGGTTGAGGATGGCATTCGGTACGTCGGGACAAGTCTTTGGCATGGCCAGATTGAATACGGGATGATTGTGGTATTCCACATCGTTCAGAGCACCTGTCAGAGCGGCCTTGATCATTGCGCGGGTGAAGGACAACTCAATTCGTGATCCTTCGCCGTATCCACCACCAGTCCAACCGGTATTGATCAACCAAACATTGATGGTGCCGTCACCGCTTCGACTTCCTTTTTTGATCTTTTCACCCAGCAACTTAGCATAAGCTGTCGGATTCAAAGGTAGGAAGGGCGCACCAAAGCAAGCAGAGAAAGTCGCCTCTGGCTCGACAATGCCCTCTTCTGTTCCCGCAATTTTTGCTGTGTAGCCACTGATAAAGTGGTACATGGCCTGCTCGGGCGTCAGCTTAGAAATTGGAGGCAGGATTCCAAAGGCATCACAGGTGAGGAAAAAGATGTTTTCCGGCAAATCCCCCCTGGATTTATACATAATGTTATCGATGTGATAGATCGGGTAACTCACCCTTGTATTTTGGGTAATGGTTACATCTGTATAGTCGACCGTACAGCCGTCTTCTTTGAACCCTACATTTTCCAGCAGAGCGCCAAACTTAATGGCGTTGTAAATTTGTGGTTCTTTATTGGGCGAAAGGTCTATGGTCTTGGCATAACAACCTCCCTCAAAATTAAATACACTTTCTTTGGACCAACCGTGCTCATCATCTCCAATCAAACGACGCTCCGGATCGTTTGACAAGGTCGTTTTCCCCGTGCCGGACAAACCAAAAAACAAAGCCGTATCTCCTTCCGCACCTACATTGGCAGAGCAGTGCATTGGCAAGACATTATTTTCAGTAGGCAACAAGAAATTCAAGACAGAGAAAATACCTTTCTTGATCTCACCTGTGTATGCCGTACCACCGATGATGATGGTTTTCTCGGTAAAATTGATGATGGAGAAATTCGACTGACGGGTGCCGTGTTCAGCAGGATCGGCAACCACGCCAGGGAAGGCGTATACTTTCCAATCAGGCTCAAAGCTATTGAGGTCTTTCTGATTGGGCCGCAAAAACATGTTGTAGGCAAAAATGCTTTGCCAAGGGTATTCGGTGAAGACTCGCACGTTGAGGCGATAATTGGGATTGGCGCCAGCCTGTGCATCCCGGACGTAAACTTCGTCCAAACCATCGACATAGGTCATGATTTTTTGGTAGAGTGCCTCGTAGTTGTGCTGCTCAATGGGAATGTTGATGCTGCCCCAATCAACTGTTTCAGCAGTGACAGCGTCTTTCACAATAAAGCGATCCTTTGGAGATCGTCCGGTAAACTTGCCAGTTTTGACAACCAGTGCGCCGGTGCTACTCAGTTTTCCCTGGCCTTGTCGAATGGTGCTTTCGACCAATGCAGCGGGCTGTAAATTGTGCTTTTGGTTGGTCATAATGGATTTAATTATTTGGTTAGTACAAAGAAAGCTGTGCAATGACAGCTTTTCGCTATTCTCAAGGTTTATTTTTGGATCGTCATCTGGGCCTTTGTAGGAACCTGAAGACCCTCTTTGTCAAATATTAAAAATTGACTATGCAAAGATGGGGTTTTCTTCTGCATAAAAAAACATTTGGACCTACTTATGTTTAAAATCCTTCGCCGCCGCCTTGATATCCGCCACCACCCCTACGGCCGCCACCTCTGCGTTTTTTCTGGTTGAGCCGGTAGCTGAAAGTGAGCGTAGCTACGCGAGCCCGCCACTGAAAGTCTCCCTCATCGAAGAAGTTTTCCCCAACCGTTTCATAGCGTCTACGGCGGGTGTTGAAGACGTCCCGCACACTGAGCGTAATGGTTCCTTTGTTTTTGAGGATGTCGCGATTGGCAGCTATATCGAGCGAGCCAATAGACTTGCGCCGGCCTTGAATAGTTTCTTCTGGGGCATTGTAGTTGAAACGTATTTGAACCTCTGTTTTTTTATCCAGCGTTAGCCTGGAAGTACCTCTTGTAAACCAGCTGTAGGTATCGGCATCAAAAGATTGATCAACCGTAGAACCATCGGTTATTCTCCTAAAGGCATTAAAATTGGCTTCCAATCGCATCCACTTGAAGAGGCTGTAAGAACCTGTGAATTCCAAGCCGAAGTTGTCTTCAGTAGAGAGGTTTTCTGGAATCAATTCGGTCCGACCATCATTTTTTATCGTTCGTATGCGTTGGATTTTTCCCTCGGTGTGCCGGTAGTAAATTGCAGAGGAGAACGATCCCTTTTCCCAATATTTGATGTGGTTGAATTCCATAGAATGGCTGAACTCCGGATCGAGGTTGGGGTTGCCACCAAAGAAGTTTCGGGAGTCACTGAAGGTAAAAAATGGGTTGAGGTCCCAAAAACGAGGACGACGAACCCGGCGGCTGTAACTCAGCTGAATGGCGTTGGAAGCAGCCAACTCCATACTGACAAAAGCCGAAGGAAATAGGTTGAGATAGTCCCGATCATTGACCTCTTTGGTTTCAATCAACTCTGTTCTGATGTCACTGTATTCCCCTCTGAGACCAACTTGGTAGGAAAACTTGCCACTTTTATTACTGACGGTCAAGTAGGCCGCATGGATGTTTTCATCATAAGCAAAAATATTGGTGAATTCTTCCAGCGCATCAAACGAACCATCCGAAGCTATATTACCGACAGCATAATCGTTGTCGATTTGTCGCAGAGAGGTACGCCAGCCCGTCTCAATTTTTCCTTCCTCAAAAATGGGCTGTACATAGTCGACCTGACCAGATAACCGCCGCTCACTTTCTACGTTTTCAGAGCGTTGGATCAAGTCTTCTGCGCCGGTTGGATCACCATTGCTTTTGAAATACTTTTCTCGAAGATCGGAACTTTCATCCTCGGTTTTATCCTCATAGCGCACATCGGCCGTCAACTCCTGCCCTTTGCGATTATAGGTTTTACGGTACCGAAGGGTGTATTGCAGCTCGTACTCATTTTCGATTTCATCATCGGTTCGGCGGGTCACAAGGGTTGGATTTTCTGTCGAAAAGAGGAAGTCGTTGTAAACGATTTTATTCAAATTATCGTCGATCCCTCCCCGATAGGTAAAGGCGGAGGTCAAGGTATTTTTTGGATTGAAGGAGTAATCTACTCCAAGGCGAACATTGCCATTGTAGCCCGAACGCTGGCGATCGCCAAATTGGTCGGTGATGAATGTAGAATCATTTAGGTAGAATTCCTGGTAGCGACTGCTTGAGCCGGGGGTCGTCCGACGGTTGAATCCGAGATTGGAGAAGAAGTTCAGCTTTTTGTTGCGGTAATTGAGGTTGATGGCTGTACCATAGTTTTCGGGCAGACCACCAGAAAAGTCAAAGGAACCATTGAGGCCCTTGCGGCGCTCTTTTTTCAAGACAATATTAATGATGCCCGCCATCCCCTCGGCTTCATAGCGGGCCGATGGATTGGTAATGACCTCCACCCGCTCGATGAGGTTGGCAGGCAAGGAGCGTAGCCCGTTGGCATTGCCGGCACTGATTAGGCCCGACGGACGTCCATCCACCAGTATTCGGACGTTCTGGCTTCCTCTGAGGCTGATTTCCCCCTCTACACCCACTTGTACCGAAGGAACATTGTCCAACAAATCGGCTGCATTCCCACCTTGACTGGATAAATCTCTGCCTACATTGAAGATTTTTTTATCGAGCGATAATTGCATTTGGCTGCGATCGGCTCGCACGACAACTTCCTCCAAAACAGCCGCATCCGAAAGCAATTTGATCTCTCCGAGTTGCAGCACCGATTGCTCTTTGGTAATGGTTAAATCTTGTAAAACTTTGGGCTGATAGGCCAGAAACTCAATTTTGGCATAAAAACGACCTGGTCGCGCATCCAAAGAAAAGGTACCATTTATATCCGTTATGATCCCTCCTACTAGACTACTATCTTTCAGCCGATACAGACTAATGGTAGCATATTCCAAAGGGGCCTTGGTCGCATCGTCTACAACCGTCCCTACAACTTTGACAATTGCTGGCCGGCCGCCAGTTGGTCCTTGGCCTCTTTGTGGGCCTCTCTGGCCAAATACATTTGAAATTGTGCTAAGGGTAAAGAATAGGAAAAGAAATGGTAAAAGTTGATTCCTCATCGGCTAATCCATCTAATAGGTGTCCAAAAAATATAGCTTACAGCTTTCCACATAACCCAAACAGTATTTGTGCCTGAATGTTTGATGGATTCCAATTCATTGTAAGAATTAACGTTTAACAGCATAAAAAAGACGCAAGCCCTATAGGAGCTTGCGTCGGTAGCGTATGTTTTCAATTCTATTGCGTTTCAAAATTGATGTGCCGTTCAGGCAAAGGTGCTTTAAGCCTCCTGACGCTCGGCCAGGCGCTCATCCTTTCGCACAAAACCATCAAGCAAATTGACAATCCGGGTACCAAATTCGGCATTGCGCTCCGAATGCGTTACCTGTATGATGGTGATCCCGTCGTTCTGATTCAGCTCTTTGAACAGCTCCATGATCTTTTCTCCCTGGCTGGTATGGAGATTCCCGGTGGGTTCATCTGCCAACAACAACTTGGGTTTGCTGACAATGGCCCGCGCCACGCCGACCAATTGCTGCTGCCCTCCAGACAACTGATTGGGAAATAAATCCTTTTTGGCCACCATATTAAAGCGGTCCAAAATATCGGCGACAATGCTCTTGCGTTCGCTGCTCTTTACCTTCCGGTAGAGCAGAGGCATCTCGATGTTTTCATAAACGGTCAGATCGTCCAGCAGGTGGTAGGCTTGAAAAACAAAGCCGATGTACGTACGGTGGATTTCCTGCCGCTTGCGTTCGTTGAGCTTGGACACTTGCTCGCCCAAAAACTCATATTCGCCAGTGCTCGGCTGATCAAGCATCCCAATGATATTGAGCAAGGTAGATTTGCCGGCCCCGCTCGGTCCCATGATGGTCACAAATTCTCCTTGTTCAATATCTAGGCTGATGTCTCTAAGCACCCAGCTTTTCTGCAAACCATTGCGATAGTAGCGCTCGATATTTTTTAAAGTTAGCATAGGCATTTCTTAGTTCAAGTTGCCATGCATGCATAGCAACTCGGGTTACTTATTGGATTCAAATGGAGTGATAATATACCTACATACGGCTTTGACTCCTGTAGAGTCAGGAACCAAAACCGATGCCTGAGAAGCTCGGTGGCTTCCAGTGCTGGTCTACAAGTGATGTCTTGCAACCAGGTTTTCCGTAATTACCTTGCCATCCAATAAGCGAATGACCCTATTTCCAAACTCAGCACAATAAGGAGAGTGTGTGACCATGATGACGGTTGTCCCTTCCGAGTTGAGGCGGGCCAATATCTTCATCACATCGTCTCCATTCGAGCTATCAAGGTTACCCGTGGGCTCATCCGCTAAGATGAGATTGGGCTTGTTGACAATAGCCCGCGCAACGGCCACGCGCTGCTGCTGACCACCGGAGAGCTGCTGTGGAAAGTGGTTCCGACGATGCATCATGCTCATCTGCTCCAACAGTTCCTCTGTCCGCTTTTTACGCTCTGCCGATCCTACTTTGGTGTACAGCATCGGAAGCTCTACGTTTTCATATACTGTCAGTTCATCGATCAGATTGAAGCTCTGAAAGATGAAACCGATGTTGTGCTTACGCAATTGAGACCGCTGGCGCTCTCTATGTCCAGCAACGTTTTCGTCCATGAAGTAATACTCCCCTCCACTCGGACTATCGATCAGCCCCAAAATGTTCATCAGCGTGGACTTGCCACAACCAGAGGGTCCCATGATCGAAACAAATTCTCCGGTCTTGATCTCTATGTTGATCTCGTTGAGCGCGGTAGTTTCCACCTCTTCGGTCCGGTAGACTTTTGTAAGATTGTTCGTTCTAATCATTTTGCTACTATATGGTTTAAGGTTCACTCAAAAAAAGGAAGTGGAGGTGACGATGGTAGTGAGAACATCTCCCACCTACACTTCGATTCTAATCTAATCTGACTGACAAATAAATAATATCTTAAAACGTTCAAATTCCTAAATCCTATTTCAAGACCAGCTCATCCTTGTCGCCAAAGTTGTCATAGCTGGAAGTGATGACCACATCGCCGGGCATCAGGCCGTCCAATACTTCGTAGTAATTGGGGTTTTGATTGCCAACGCGAATTTCTCTTTTGTAGGCCGTACCATCCTGGCCAAGCACATACACCCAGTTGCCACCAGTGCTTTGGTAGAAGCCACCCTTGGCCAAGAGCAATGCCTCAGATTCGTTGCCCAAGGCCAGTTTGATGGAGATGGTTTGTCCCCGCTTGATGCTCTTGGGAGGGGTCGTCATAAAGACCATATCCACTTCAAAAGAACCATTGAGTACTTCTGGATATATTTTATGGATGCGGAGGGTATGATCCTGGTTGTCGAAGTTGAAGTTACCTTCCAAACCCTCAAAAATGCGAGAGATGTAAAATTCGTCGATGCGCGCCCGAACCTTGTAGTTACTCAGGTCATCGATTTGAGCAATGGTCTCTCCCTTGTTGATCAACTGACCCACTTCTCTATCAAGTGAGGACAACTGGCCGCCTACTGGTGCCTTGACAACCAAGTTTTCAAGGCTTTTCTTAGCATATTCCAAGTTGCGGCGCATCAGGTCGACAGTCGATTCCATTTGCTCCTGTTGGATGACGTTGGACAGGCTGTCCTTTTGCATGGTCAACTTCAACATTTCCTTGCGCTGAAGGAGGTAATCGTATTCGTCCTTGCTCTCTTCCCAATCCACCTGAGAGATGACATTGTCCTTGATGAGGGCTTTGTTGCGATCCACGGCCCGCTTCAATTGCGTCAAGCGGTAGGCATTGTTCAGAGATTGTTCCTTCAAATTGAGGCTGGTTTGTTCCATGACAATGCTCAGGTTGCGAATTTGATTGATCTGGCCAATCAATTGTGCCTCCTGATTGATGTATGAACGCTGCAGGTCGTCGTTGGAAAGACGCAGGATGGCCTGGCCTTTTTCCACAACACTACCCCCTTCTACCAGGATTTCTTCGAGGCGCCCTCCTTCGATGGCATCCAAAAAGACGGTTTTGATGGGTTGAATCACACCATTGATAGGGATAAAGACCTGAAATGGCCCCTTATCAACAGTATCGAGGAGTAGCCGTTCTGCCTTGACATTCTGTCGGCTTACGTTAGCATCCTTAATGACATAAGACAGTAAAAAGCCAGCGGCAACCACGACACCAGCAATTACGAGCAACCTTGTGACGGTCCAATTCTTTTTCTCTATTTTCCTATCCATGATTATTCAATTAATTATTTGCTCAAAAATAGCCAACCCTTGTGCCAATAAATACAACGCTCTGTTAATCAATTACATATATTTTATCTTAAATCAACTTATCGCAGGAGAATGTCCAAAATCGAACACCGACTGTTCGAAAATGAACACTGTTTGTCGGTTTTTTATATCTTTAGATTTTCTCGCCAAAGTAAGCATTTGTTGATATGGCCGATCTGGAAGGAAAAATACTGATTGTTGACGATGATGAGGACATTCTATTGTCATTGCGTTATTTACTGGCTCGCCAATATGCCAAGGTCCAAACGGAAACCAACCCCAACCTGATTCCGAGGTTGTTGCGGAATGAAGATTTCAATGTTGTCTTGCTAGATATGAACTTCCGAAAGGGAGATACCAGCGGACGAGAGGGGTTGAGGTGGCTGCAAAAAATCAAGGAACTCAAACCGACGCTCAGCGTGATCATCATCACGGCGCATGGAGAGATCGAAATGGCGGTGGAGGCGGTCAAAAGAGGAGCAGTGGATTTTGTGGTCAAGCCCTGGCGCAATGAAAAGTTGATGGCTACGGTTTTATCGGCCTACAAGCTCAATGTCTCCAAGAAAAAGGTGACTCGCCTGGAAAATAGCCAACAGCTCATCAATCAGGATGCAACAGAGTCGGTTATTGGAGAATCCAGGGTCATGCAAGATATTTTCGCGACGATCAAGAAGGTTGCCCAAACGGATGCGACCATTCTTTTGCTGGGCGAAAATGGAACGGGTAAGGAACTCATTGCCAGACAATTACATTTAGAATCGAAGCGCAATAACCAGCCTTTTGTCAGTGTTGATTTGGGGGCTATTCCAGATACTTTGTTTGAAAGCGAGCTGTTTGGTCACAAAAAGGGCGCCTTCACACATGCGATAGAAGACCGCATGGGGCGCTTTGAGGCGGCTTCGGGTGGAACACTCTTTTTGGATGAAATTGGCAACCTATCACTCCCGCTCCAAGCCAAATTACTGGCAGCCCTTCAAAATCGGCAAATCACTCGCTTGGGGGGTACAGAGGTCATCAAGATAGACATCCGGCTTGTTTGTGCAACCAATCGCCCACTCTATCAGATGGTCAACGAGAGTAAATTTCGTCAAGACCTGCTTTATCGCATCAATACCGTAGAAGTCACATTGCCCCCGCTAAAAGAACGCGGAGCCGACGTGGTGCTGTTGGCACAGCATTTCCTGAAAATCTATCGTAAAAAGTACCTAAAACCCAGTCTGGAAATGCAGGTGGCGACACTGGACAAGCTTCAGGGCTATCACTGGCCTGGCAACATCCGGGAATTACAGCATGCAACAGAAAGGGCAGTCATCTTGTCCGACGGACCCAGCATTACCCCTGACGACTTCCCATTCAATAGCTCAAGGCAAGAAGCTTCCGAAAGCGAAAGTCAGTTCGACCAGTACAACTTGGCAGAAATAGAACGCTGGACCATCCAAAAGGCCCTCAATAAATACCAGGGTAACATTTCTAAAGCTGCTGCCGAATTGGGCATCACTCGGGCAGCCTTGTACCGGCGAATGGAAAAACATAATCTGTAAAAATGCTCCAAGGTTTCACTTCCAATATCCTGTTTCGGATTTTTCTACTGGCATTGTTGATGACAGTCCTTGGCTATTTTTTGTTTCAGACCGATTTTTACATCTCAGCAGGCATGATCGTCTTAATGATCACCTTTCTGATTTGGGACCTGATTCGCTACACCAATCAAACCAATCGAGACATCACCACTTTTTTGATGGGCATCAAATACGATGATTTTGCCTTGCGATTTTCTGGCGATCACAAAGGGCGTTCTTTCAAACAGATGTACAACTCTTTCAATCAGATCAACTCAAAATTCCTGGAAATACGAGCGGAGAAGGAAGCCCAGTTTCTGTATCTGCAAAACATCGTGGAAAGTGCCGAAGTGGGCCTTTTGTGTACCAATGATGAAGGCGAAGTGATCTTGATGAATCGGATATTGAAAAAATTGCTGAGCAAACCTTATCTCATCTCTCTGGATTCCATCGCCAAGATTGATCAGGAGTTGCATCAGGGCTTGCTTTTGATGAAGAACGGAGATCGGAAGTTGCTAAAGGTAAACATCAACAACCAATTGCTCCAACTATCCATCCAGGCCCGAAAATTCAAAATCAAAGAAGACCCCTACAATCTGTATTCGATCCACAACATTCAAAGCGAACTGGAAGTACAAGAGGTGCGATCCTGGCAAAAGCTGATTCGGATTTTGACACATGAGATTATGAACTCTGTCACGCCGATCATTTCCCTATCGGCTGCCGTTCACGATAAGCTGGAAAACACCAACCACCAGCTGGAAAAGGACGACATCAAGGAGATGAATCGCGCGGTCAGTGCCATCCAAAAGCGGAGTGAAGGATTGTTGCACTTTACAGATACCTACAGGCGTTTGACAAAGATTCCACCTCCTGTATTTCAGGAAGTAAATGCCTCCCAATTGATCGAACGGATACAGACGCTTTTCCAATCCGTCTTAAAATCGGAAAAGATCAAGTTGGAAAGCATCCTACCGCGCACCAGCCTTGTCTTCCAGGCAGACCCCAGACTGATGGAACAGGTGTTGATCAATTTGCTCAAAAATGCCATCGACGCTCTGCAAGATTGCCCAGACCCAACCATCCAGCTATCTTGTGTCACTACAGAGTCCAACAAGATCAAAATTCAAGTGGCCGACAACGGCCCTGGCCTACCACCCGATATGCTGGACCAAATATTCGTTCCTTTTTACACGACCAAAAAGGAGGGCTCTGGCATCGGACTGAGCTTGTGCCGGCAGATCATTCAGATGCATTCGGGCAGCATCACCGTAGAATCCATGGTAGGCTCTGGCACGGTTTTCACCATTTTGCTCTAACCCGTTCACCCGTAAAATGACCTTATGAACTATCTCGATCAAGATTCTGGTAATATTCTTTTTCCGGTCTTTTTCAAATTGCATCAGCTGCAATTGCTCATCGTCGGTGGCGGCAATGTGGGACTGGAAAAACTGGAAGCCATCCTCAAAAATAGCCCGCATGCCAACGTAAGCCTGGTGGCTGGTGAGATTCGCCGTCCAGAAATTCTGGAATTGGCCAAGCACCATAAAGGTTTGAAAGTGGAAATCCGCCCCTTTCAAGAAAGCGACCTGGATGGAAAAGACCTCGTTATTTTAGCGACGGATCAACCCGAGCTGCACAAGCAAATAAAAGCGACTACAGAAGAGCGCCACTTACTGACCAATGTCGCAGATACGCCCGACCTTTGCGACTTTTACCTCTGCTCCATCGTCAAGCGCGGAGACCTCAAGATCGGCATCTCCACCAATGGCAAATCGCCTACCCTGGCCAAGCGCATGCGCCAATACCTCACGGCTACCCTGCCAGATACGGAAGAAGTCCAGCAATTACTGGACAACCTCAAAAGTATCCGCGATAAGCTCGGTGGCGACTTTGACTACAAGGTCCAAAAGCTCAACGAAATCACCAGCGCCTGGCTGGATGAAAAACCAAAGGAATAAGAGCCAAACTATTTGAGATTTGGATTGCGAATGCCTTTGATCCGATCGACCATGTCACCATAGATCATCTTCTGCGCGCCTGGCCGAAGCACAAAATCATGTGGAAAGCCCAGATCAATTTTGCTGACTTCATCGAGCCGGTTCATTATCTCTTCGGGAATCGCAACTTCCAGGGAGCCGATATTGTCGTTTAGCTGTTCCAACGTCCGTGCGCCAATGATGGGAATGACGCCTTTGTGGGTGGTCCACGCCAAGGACAGTTGGGCTGGACTGATGCCCATCTCGCTCGCGCCATCGACAACTGCTCTGGCAATGGCCTCGTTGCGCTCGCTCAATCGGTAGGAAGTGGTTCCCTCCATACGTCCACCGCTACCTTCCCCTTTGTTTTTGAGGTATTTACCCGTCAGAATTCCTGCAGCCAACGGCGACCACGCCACTACACCTATATTGAGTGCGTCCGACATTGGCAGCAGTTCCCTTTCCGGGCTTCGCTCAGTCAGGTTGTACTCCAACTGGTTCCCGATGAAGGAAGTCCAACCGCGTAACTCAGCCATGGTGTTGGCGCGAGAAATAACCCAGGCTGGCGCATCTGAGATACCAATGTAGAGAATCTTTCCAGCGCGAACCAAATCATCCAAAGCGCGCATCATCTCTTCGATGGGTGTGGTATAGTCATAAACGTGTACCCAAAGCAGGTCAATATAGTCTGTGTTGAGGCGTCGAAGGCTTTTCTCGACCGACTGAACAAGATTTTTGCGGTGGTTTCCGGACTTATTTGGATTGTGGGTCGTATTCGACAAGGTGTACTTTGTCGTCAGAACGATGTGATCGCGATCGGCCTGGATCAGTTCGCCCAGGATGGTTTCGCTGGTGCCTTCAGTGTATACATCGGCCGTATCAATAAAATTGCCGCCTGCTTCTACAAAGGCATCAAAAATTTTGTGGGAGACTTCTTTAGGAGAACCCCAGCCCCAATCTTCGCCGAAGGTCATGGTGCCAAGGCATAGCGGAGAAACACGCAATCCGCTGTTGCCAAAAAGTTGATAGTGCATGTAATGAATGGTTTATGAGACCCAGATCGTGATCAATGAATCGCAACTTGGGTGGTAAAGGTAAAGCTGTTGCTTGTTGTTGAGAAAAGCAGCTGTTTGACTACTGTAAAACAAACAGTGGAACATTTGATAAGTTCGGAGAAGAGAATGGGTAGAGGAATAAAATCCCCAACTTCATTCAGCCTGGCCCTAGAGTCGCTACAAATAATTTGGTATTCTATGAACAAATTGTATTTTTAAGCGTCTTTTTTCAAACACAAACTCTATTTACTGACTCTTTTCAGAATGCATCCACACCTTCTGAATCCATCAAATTAAGTTGCGAATAATGAAAAAGCAAACTGCCATTCCAACCACCACCTACAATTATCTGGAAGACTTAATTAAGAACAACAATCGCGAATGGTTCAACGAGCACAAGGGCCGCTATGTCGATGCCAAGGAAGATTTCAAAGAATTTGTCAGCCAATTGTTCAATGAAATGAGCAAGGTGGACAATGTGGCAGAGTTTAAAATATTTCGCATCTACCGCGATGTGCGTTTTTCCAAAAATAAAGAGCCCTACAAAAAGTGCTTCTCGGGCTACATCACCAGAGCCACCAAGTGGTTGCGCGGCGGCTATTACTTTCACATCGAGCCTTCAAATACCTTTCTGGCCGGTGGCTTTTGGGACCCCAACTCCCCGGACCTCAAGCGCATTCGCCAAGAAATTGCAGCCGATGATAAGCCCCTCAGAAAAATCATCAAAGCGGCCTCCTTCAAAAAGCACTTTGGCGAAATGGAAGGCGACAAAGTAAAAACAGCTCCCAAAGGTTACGCAAAAGATCACCCAGCCATTGATCTACTCCGCTACAAACAATATCTACTCATCCGCAGATTCGACGACCAGGAAGCTATGAGTCCATCTTTCTCCAAAGAGTTGGTCAAAAGCTACAAAGCCATGCGCCCCTTCTTCGACTACATGAGCGATGTATTAACAACCGACGAAAATGGCGTACCCATAGAATAGTCCACCGTAAGCCAAAATCAGCACTCCGCAATCAGCAGTTTCTCGCCGAACGCTCCAACCGTTCCCAGCGAGCCCCCACCCTTAGCATACCAAATCACAAAACCACAAAATCACCGATCACGAAATCACCAAACCACAAAACCACCAATCACCAAACCACCCCTCCTCCATGCCCATAACATCCATCGCCATCCTACCATTCGACAACCTGAGTCCGGAGGCTGGGGCAGACTATTTGTCCGATGGGATTGCCGAAGAAATCATGGTGACCTTTGCTCGGTTTGAAGGCATCCGGGTGGCTTCGCGAACATCGGCTTTTTATTTCAAGCGCCGGGAGGCTTCGGTGGAGGAGATTGGGCAAAAACTCAATGTGGACCACCTCTTGGAGGGCAGCATCAAGCTATTTGGCAACCGCATCCGGGTCAATGTACAGTTGGTGAGTACCCACTCGGGCTTTTCGCTCTGGACCGAATCCTACGATCGAACACTGGACGATTTATTGGATTTACAAATCGAAATTTCAGAATGGGTTTTTCAAAAATTCTTACAGCAAAATGCGCACCTTACGGCCGTACCTTCTGCCCTTCGCTCCGACATTTCGCCAAGAGCTTATGAACACTACCTAAAGGGGCGTTACCATTTCAACAGCTACACCATGTCGCATTTCCGAAAGGCGATCGACTGTTACCAGATGGCGCTCGATATTCAAGCGGATTTTGCAGCAGCGATGGCGGCCCAGGCCATTTGCTATGTGGGATTGGGCGGCTATGTGGATACGGCCTATTACCAAAAGGGAAAGGAAGCAGCCTTGTCCGCCATGGCAATGAATGACCAACTACTGGACAGCTACATTGCGCTTGGATACATCCAGATGTTTCACGACCGGGATTGGATGGCAGCCCGAGCTTCGCTTTTGCAGGCCGTTGCGATCAACAACCAATCGGCAGAAGCGCATAGGGCGTATGGGGTTTTCCTGATGCTCAGCGAAGAGCCCCAAAGTGCCATTTACGAACACGAACTTGCCTTAAAGTACGATCCTTTGAATACGGTTATCTTGAACGGCTTGGGCATCATCAATGCCACCATCGGAAAATATGAAAGAGCGCAAGAAGTTTACGAACAAATTTTGTCATTGGACAAAGAGTTTTATCCAGTCTTCGAATCCCTCGCTTGGCTCCATACCTACCAAGGTCGTTGGGCGGAGGCCATTCCCTTTTTCCGTCGCTACCGGGAGGCAGTCAACGATCCGCTCAAAGGGCAAATGGGGCTGGGCTATGCATTGGCGCGCAGCGGCCAATCCCAGGAAGCTTACAACCTACTGGCTTCCCTCGATCAACGACAAGCCAAGTATCCCAACGAATCCATTGCCCTGGATTATGCTACGATATATATGGGCTTGAAACAAACCGAGAAGGTATTTTTCTATCTCCAAAAATCTGTCAAGGACAAGTTCATTCTCACCAATTTTGCCTTGATCTGCGACCCGACCTTTCAGCCACTCCGCCAAGACAAACGCTTTGAGGAATTGCTAAACCAAACGGGCTACTTCTACTATCAAAAAAACAAGCAACAAGCCCACACAAACAAGGACAGTCTTTTACAAATACAAGCAGATACCAAAGAGCAACTCAACCTACTTGCCAGCCAACTGCTCTACATCGAAGCCAAGGGCAACTATGCCGATTTCATTTACCGCGAAGGAGGTGAATTACAGCACAAACTGCTACGCCTCTCCCTAGCCGACGCCAAAACACAAATTGATCATCCCCACATTGTACAATGCCACCGTTCGTACCTCGTCAACCTCGCACAGTTTGAAAGCTTGGAAGGCAATGCCAAAAAATACGAACTCCGCTCCCCTTGGTTGCCTCACGGCATTCCCGTTTCCAGAAGTCAAGGCAATACTCTGAAGGCACATTTGAAAACCCTTCAGTAGATCAAAAAATTATGATTTTGTCATCTTTGAATGGAAAGGTCCGTTTTCACAAACTTCCTCATCCCTCCCTGTAGGTCATTTCTTTTAGGTTGGACTTTTTGAAGAGATACAATGCAATGGTGGTATTTAAAATCCAAGGCAACCAAGCAGAAAGCCGATAAATAAAGATGAATTCTATGCTGGTCAATAAAGGAACGAGCAATAGTGTTCTTTGCGTAATGGCGGCAAAGGTCAAACCATAACTGATAAACATCCATTTTTTGTGTGCAACGATGTCTTTTTTCCGCACAGCCGCAATGGCAAGAACGGCAGATAAAAACCAAAAGACCCCCAAAACCGAAAATCCAAGCATAGAAACCATCCCACCCATGGCAAATTGAGCCACCAATAGTCCCATCACTGCACTTATCAAAACAGAAAGAAAATAAACATACCCCAACCGCCGATGGACCTTCAGATAAGACGCCCTCCATTTCGTCAAAAATTGAGTAGGTCCCGTAAATATGGCCACAATTCCCAAAAAGATGTGCGTCTTAAAACACAGCCTATACAAAAAATTGGACGAGACATCCTTGTACTTCAGAATCCCAGAAATCTCATTCTGAAAAAAATGCAAGGACATCACCAACATCGTAATCGCCCCAACAAAGAAAAATCCAATCAGTAAATATCTTTTCATCCGACCATTTTATCAGAAATGA
>JBCCSZ010000055.1:0-29841 GCA_039199225.1 Bacteroidota bacterium | reverse complement strand
GGCTGATCGCCTTGTTCCGACGTTTGCAAAAGGGTGACTTTGAATTGAGTTGTACTTTAAAAAGTTATCTGCGAATCGTCTGTCGGAATTTGTGGCTGACCCGCTTGCGCGATCGGTCGAAGGTAGATTTGCAAGGAGAAGAGGAGCTGGCGGCCGTGGAGTTGGATGGCTCTATTTTGGAGCAAATTGAACAATCCGAAAGAGAACAGCTTTTCTTCAAGCACTTTGATGGACTTGGTGAGAATTGCCGCAAAATACTTCAGTGGTTTTTTGATAAAATGCCGCTGGCCAAAATTGCGGAGAAGTTGGACACGAGCGAGAATTACATCAAAAAGCGAAAATTTATCTGCAAAGAACGCTTGATAAAGGCCATTCGAGAAGATGCTCGCTTTAGTGAATTGAAGTAAGTGCCTGGACAAAATTATGTTATCCTTAGTTTGAGATGAGAATTGTTCAAAATAAGTCATTATTTAATTTGTCTAGGCACTTAAGTACGCTATAAATAAACCAAATGTCAAAGGAAGAAGATTTTGAACGGATCGAACGCTATCTCCGAAAAGAGATGCCCTCTGAAGAACGGCAAGACTTCGAGCAGGAGCTGCAAAGCAATGCCGAACTAAAGGAGGAGGTGTACCTTCACCAGGAGTTGGATCATCGCCTGGGAGGGGAGGAAATTCACGCCCTACGCGCACAGCTCCAATCAGTGGACCAAAGCTGGGAGGCGCCAGACAATCGTCGGTCCTTGAAGCCCCGCCGTTTTTCTCTTCGTCCCCTACTGAGCATCGCGGCCATCTTGGCCATTGGGATATTGATGTATCTCTTCCTCTGGCCAATGCCCGGCAGCATGGACAAGGAGGCGCTCTATGCCCAATACTTTGAGCCCTACCGATTGGTCTTGCAGGAACGCAGTGCGGAAACGACTGCCGATGCTGCTTTGGTGAAGGTGGCTGTTCGGATGTATGAGCAAGGAAATTTTCAAGCGGCAGCAGAGCGTTTTTCCAGCCTGTTGGCAGCAGAGCCGAACAATGTGGTCTTTTCTTTCTACAAGGCATTGAGTGAGTTGTCGGCCGGACAAGTGCAGCCAGCCATCGTGGGCTTTGAATCTTTGCTGCAGCAGAAAGACCATCTTTTTGTGCAACAGAGCCGATGGTATTTGGCGCTGGCCTACCTAAAGGCCGGAGAGGTGGCGGCAGCCCGCAGTCGCTTAGAAGAAATTTCAGCTGAAGATTTTAAGGCGGCCCAGGCCACTGAGATGCTGAAGCACTTATGATGCTGAGAGACGATCCCCACCAAAGGCAGTGATCGTCTCTTCCTACATCAAAAAGAAATTATCTCTCCCCAATTTCCTTTAAAACATATTCCAAGTGGGGGTCGCGTTGCTGTGCGATGTCTGCTTGCGTTCGCTTAACGGTCACATCAGGCTGAACACCCGCGTCTGGTCTGGGGGTCGAAGGCTGGTAGTAAATCAGCGGAATATCGACCTCAATCTGGCTGTAAGGAAGCGTTAAGAATAAATACTGCCCTCCATTGATTCCCTGTTGGTTGCCGCCAGTGGTTTCACCGATAAAGGTGCCGAATTCAAACTTTTGGGCCTTGTTCAGCAAATCGAAAGTCGCCGATACATTGGTCGCTCCGCCGAAAAAGTACGTCTTGCCTTTGAAGCCTTTTTCTTTTGGCAAAATGTCCTGGCAGCCACCATCGCCCTTGAGCAAGTAAAACCCATCCTTATAAACTTCATAGGTTTCGGCTGGCAATCCGGTATAGATGTGTGGAACCCAGGTTTCTACGTAGGGCTTGAAAATGGAATCTACCTGGGTGGTTCGAATCAATGTTTTTGCAGCTCTACTGCAATCAATTTTTTGGGGTGTTAAGTAGGAGATCAATTCATTTTTAGGTTCTGTCAAACCGCCGCTGTTGCTGCGAATGTCGACAACCAGGTTGGTGATGCCCAGCTGTTGGATGGTATCGAATGCTTGTTGGAACCACTTGGCTTGGTCGAAACCTTTCCAATTCCAGATGGCAAAATCGTTTAATTCCATGATGGCTAAATTGGGGTGGCTGAGGTCGAGGGACCATCTTTTCTTGCCATTGACATTGGAGCCATATTTCTTCTCCATTGCTTCAGCACGTTGCTTTTTGGAAAGTGCATCAATGGAGATTTCGTGTATTTGATCGCTGTCATAATTCCTGTAGGTCAATTCATACTTTGGCGCTGTCAGTGGGAAAAACAGTGGGAAGTAAAGGTCGAAAAATTGCCAGGGGCGCACACCGAAATTGTTCATAGACAGGTATTGGCTGGCCGGGCTGGTGTTGTTACCGTCTCTTTTGGTAATTGTCTTCAGACTGTCGTAAATGGCTTGCGTAGAGTGGCCATTGATGGACAGAATCTCTGCTCCGGTTTTGAAATCCTCCTCGTCGAAAGCTTTGTGCGTGAGGTAAAATCGACCATCGACCACCTCAAATCCTATGGGCAGGTAGATGTTTCCTCCGAATAGGCGCTTGCGGGTGGCATACGGCATATTCCAGGGATTCAGATAAGTGTGTCCACACTTGATTTGGACGACCGTTTTTGCCAATTGCTTCATAAACACCGCCTCGGTCATACCATCGTATACTTGCCTGCGCAAGCGCTCAAACTGATGCCTGATGTCTTCCACTTGGTTGTAGCGGTAGATGCCAGGATGCGCTTCTGTCAGTGCTTTTTCCAGCATGTGAAGGTCTAGCAGCAGACTGTCTTTTTGTAGCGTCCTGCCACGGACCAAAGGTTCTGTAGATTGTGCGGATGAAAACGAAGTGAAAAAAACGGAGATCAAAAGTAGTACTACCAGATAGTGTTTTTCCATGATTGCTTACTAAAATTTCTTTTTGATGAATAGGATGATGCAAAGGTGGTAAAACCTACTTCTGGAAGCATTTCAAATCTCTAAATTGGAGGGATTTGGGAGGTCTCAAATTATTTGAGACTTTTTAAGTGGTTGATTCTGAAGGCATTGGGCGTCATCCCTTCGATTTCCTTAAAGGCGCGATTAAAGGTCGACTTGGAGTTGAAACCGGCCTGTAAACCCAAAGACAAGAGGGTGAAGGCTTCATTGCGAGGGTCTTGGATGAGCTGTTTGACCTCTTCGACCCGATAGTGATTGACAAAATCGTTGAAGTTTTTTTGAAAATGTCGGTTGATCAGGCTGCTCATGCTGTTGGTGGTCAGGTCCATGTCTGAGGCCAGCATTTGTAGGTTGAGATCGGGATTGAGGTAAGGCTTTTGCTCCTGCATCAGGCGGCGCAACCGCTCGGCCTCCTCTGGATTCTCTACGGTTGGAATATTGGGTTTGGTTGAAGTGATGAGGGAGACTTTTTCGGGTTTGAGTTGAATGAAACCGTTGAGGCATAGCCAATAGCCCATCAAGGCGGCAGCAAGATTCTTTGGAAAGCTCAGCCAATCAATGTTGTACAAGTTGATCTGGTAATAGTCCCAGAGTATGTTATTGGCGATGTCGTAAACAGCACTGATACCGAAAAAAATGGCGAGGTATAAGAGCAGGCGAAACATCCATTTGCTCTGCCGCTCCTTCCAGTGATTGTTGGCTTGGCCTTGCTTCAACATGCGAAATGAGACGTACAAATAAGCGGTAAAGGAAAGGGTGAAGAGGATGAATTCAAAGTCTTGGTAAAAGGGAGCGATGAAGTTGCGCCACATCCAACTCTTGAACTCCACATCGCGAAAGCCAATGGCGAAAAAAAAGCAGGCTTGGAAGATGGGCAATACCCAATGCAGAAGGTCTATCCTCCGGTAGCGAAAGCCCGGCTGTACTTTGCTCTTGACGAAAAAATAAACAAGTGGCCCAAAAGAAAGCGTATAGTAGATGGGAAGAAAATACAAAAATTTGTATTTCGACATGATCCCGGATTCTGCCAACAACATATTGAGCAGCATCAAGGCATAAGCCAAAATTAACAAGCCCAGAAAAACCTCTGCACGCCGCTGTTTTTTGTTGCCCACCAACAGCAGAATGCCTATGATCATTCCCAAGAGTACTGCACCGCCACCCAAAAACAGCTTTAAGGCATTGTCAAATTCCAACGAAATACTCATTTCCTCGTTTGTTATCGTTTCTGAACAGCAAGTTAAAAAAAAGAATAAATTATTGGAAGCCGCACTGTCTGGCCCGCCGTTTTTATGTCTGTTCTACGATTCCGGAGAAAAGGGGAAACAAGCTGGAAAACTCCTCCACTGCGCCAACAGGGGAAGCGGAGGAGCTTTGCGAGGCGATGCTATTGCACCCACAATTTTTGAACCATGCGCCGCCCTTTGCGGTCGGTCGCTATGACAAAGTAAATGCCTTTGCTATTTAACTCAAGGCTGGAGCCGTCGTAATTGGTGTATCGCCCTTGGTGTTGACCGATGGTATTGTAGACATCGATTATCAAGGCTGTTTGTTCGATTCCAGTGACGTTCAATTGAAATACGCCCTTACTTGGATTGGGAAACAGCTCGAACCGCCAATCAGCCTTTTCGAGCTTTGGCGCAACCGATAGGATGGGGTCTTGTTCCAACCAACAAACCTTCAGCTCCGGATGGAGGCTGCTGTCCGGATGCTCACTTGAGGCAAATAGGACGCTTCTGTAGTAATCCACTTCATCGGTGAGGCGGAACATAAAACCGTGGCTGCCTTCCAGACTGCTGTCTTTCATGTCTGCCACTAAAGAGCTGACATCGATGTCCAAATAGTCTTCCAAGCCAGTGACGCTCCGAGGAAGGATCACCTCCTGGTCTGTCGTGACGGGAGGCTGGTTGCCCCAAGTAATGGTGGATTCTTCCCAAGGAGAAAGGACGCGTTGGATGGCTAGTTCGTTGTTGCCGGAATGAATCTCAAAACTTTCGAAGGAGTCGATGGGGTTGTAGAACAGGGATAAGTCTGCTGAAGTGATGTCTGCATTTGTGGGTACTTCCGACAAGTCGAATTCCATAAAGAAACGCTTGACGGTCAGCCGTCCGCTACTGGTCCAGGTGTAGGCATTTAGGCTGGATCGGCTGCCGAAGTTGCTATCCGGCCGCAGGTCGTGTATTTTGCTGTCTTTTCCATCAAAGGGGCCTGGTTTGAGCTGGCGGCAGGTTTCGCGGCCCCTGCGGTAAGTGATTTCCAGCTTTGGTCGCAGAGAGGGGGTACGATGCTCGCTGGAAGCGAATAGCAACCCTTTATAATAATTGACCTCATCCACCAAGCGGATCATAAAACCATAATTGCCATTTGCTGTGTCGGCCATTGCCTGGACGAGTTCCGTCACATCGATGTCTTCATAATCCTGGGTTGGGCTGCTGCTTTGCGGGATTGTGAGGCGCCCATCTGTTGTCGTAGCAGGCTGGTTGCGCCAAGTAATCTGGCTTTCTGCCCAATCTTCGGTGACTCGTTGGACATACAGCTCATTGTCTCCGGAATGGACGCTGAAGCTTTCGAAGGAATCCAATGGATTGTAGTAAAGGGACAAACGCGCTTCCGTGATCATGGCATTGTCCGGAATGGTGTCCAGATCAAAGGATAAGAAAATCCTCTTCAAGACCAGTCGCCCCCTGTTGGTCCAAGTATATGCATTGAGACTGTGTCGATTGCCATAGTTGCTGTCTAGCCCCAAGCTGTAAATTTTTGAATCATTGCCTTCCAGCGGGCCGGGTTGGAGGACGACGGTAGTTTGGGCATGGATTAGCAAGGGAAATACCAGTGCAAGGATCAAAAAACAAGATTTAGTAAAAAGATTCATTAGCTATGTTATTTTTTGAGTGATAAAATTCAATGGGCTTATCCGTCTATACTCAAGCAATGGAGCAAGACGACAATTACAAGATCAAGATGAAAATATCCTTAGAAAACTGTTCTTTAGCGTTTTAGCCAACAAGCATTTGGCTTGCTCATCGCAAACGAGATGCCATGTTAAATCAACCAGTGACAGGCGATGTTGATTATCAGTGCATTAGATTGAATACACAGAGGTAGTTTATGTCAAGATAAGGAAAAAAGAGAGAACATACATTTTTCTAATGCTCAATTGCTCAATGTGTGTGTAACAAAATGCATAAGGAAGCAGCCGCAACGAGTTTTATATCGTATTCGATCTTCCTGCTTCGGAAAATTGTTAGAGCGTTTGGAAGGTTGTAGCCATTATACGTAGTATCAATAGACTAAAAAATCCACTAGTACGTATTGAAAAGTATAAAATTCAATACCTAAATTCCCAGTTCATTCGTAAGCGCTTTCAGTTGAATACGCACGAATACGTGAACTGGGAATTTTTATTTTAGATCTTGTTTACATCTAAGAAGTACGATTGAACAATGAAGCCTTACTGCTTGAAAAACTTAGTACTTCCAAAACGTCCGGTAGATTCCTCCGTAAAAGTAATGATGTACGATCCGGGAATCAGATCAGCGACTCTAATGCTATTTCCAGTAAAACTTGCGTGACGAATCAGCTCCCGACCTTGTAAATCAGCAACCGTAATGGTCATTGGCTCCCCATCGGCATTAAAGAATAGATCATAAGTCGCTGGATTGGGAAATATTTTCAATCCTTTTTCTTCAATTAATCCTCCAACGCTGGTAACACCAGGCTGAGTTACATTATCAACGTAATAGCTAGTTTCCGTAATGGGTATACCTTGGATATTAAAGAAGAGGACCAGGCGATTAGCTTGGGCATCAAATATAGCCATATCACTACACACAGTAGCCCACTGCCCTTCAGCACTTGGCTTAATCGCAGGAGATTCACGATCTACTGTAACCAACCCCCCTTCTAGTCTTTCTACTTTGAAGGTGAAATCACCTCCAGATCCAGTCGGTACCCATACGTCTGCACAAAGCTCTGTATTTCCCGTGGCAGTAGTCAGGTCTACATCACCACCGTTAACTATATCAAAAATGAAGCCTGCCCAGGTTTCTCCTTCTGTTGGTTCGATAAATACACCAACACTATCGGAAGTGTTGATACCCGAAGCATCTGGATTGGCAATAACATCAAAGCAAGCTGCCGGATCCTGACTTCCAACACCAAAGCATTCAACAAAAGATTGTTGCTCTTCCTCAAAGTCAAGCAAGACCCTTTGAGCATTGATACTTGCTATCGTAAATAAGAAAGCAAAGGTCATTAATAGAATTTTTTTCATAAATCATTCGTTTATATTAGAAAATAAATAGAAACCGTAAGTGCCTAGACAAAATTGTGTTATCCTTAGTTTGAGATGAGTTTCATCTATAGACGAGGCAAAAAACACAGGCATAGCCTGTTATTCCACCAAGACCCTGGAATGTTGACTGAGATAACCAGTCCCCCAGTAATACTCTTGCTTCCGTTGCTTTCCATTCGCTAAAGATAAAATGCTCTTATCCTTTTTTGCGCGTTTTACGCTAAATCCGTTTTTGTTTTGCAGGTCGAAAATTTTAGTCGCTCCTTGATTCATCGTCGCAATGACGGCCAGGTCATTATCCCTTCCAATAGCAATAAGACTCAGTGCCTTGGCATCACCATCGACCAAAAAGCCGGATTTTGCGTACGAAACCGGACGGAACGCTCCCTCACAATTTCCTTTCAACAACAAGCCTTTCATTGCATCATATCTGCCGGTCTCTACCTCCACCGGGTATTGATTGCCGACCACCAAGATATCAAGGCAGCCATCTCGGTCCAAGTCTTCTACAATACTACCCTTGATTGGGGCAAACTGAGCTTCATGCGGTAGAACCTGTAGATCAAACGAGGCACTTCCTTTGTTCAACAGCAAAGCCGATTCAAAGATAGTCGCCTCAATGTGTAGGGACTGTTCCAAATTACCCTTTCCATAGATTTCATCCAGGGTAGAGCTCCCGAAAATATTGTAGGAAGTAATTTTCTTCTTCAAATCAGGAATCTGCTCGGAAGAACATTGCATGCCACGTACTGGATATTGGACACCTTCGTAATAGTACCCCAGTACGATATCGAAATTGCCATTGTCGTCAAAATCATCGCCGTAGATGTGGAAAGGGTGATCTAGGGAGGCTTTGTTTTTGCTATTGGTTCCAAGATTTCCAAGAATATAGTCTGTATCGCCATCATTATCGATATCTCCGCCGGTAATACTATTCCACCAGCCAATAGAATTCGGGATGCTCGATTTTTCAAAAGAACTTCCTGTATTGGTGAAAATAGTTATGGGCATCCATTCTCCAACACAGATTAAGTCTAGATCATCATCATCATCATAATCGGTCCAAAGCGCACTAGTCACCATGCCCATCTTCGCAAGGCCATCTACCGTACTACTGACATTTTCAAACTGTCCCCCTGTATTTTTTAATAGATAGCTCTCCGGCGCCATCGGGTACTTTCCTGAGATAAGGCGACCACCAATAAACAAGTCTAAGTCTCCATCTTGATCATAATCTCCTGCACTGACACAGGAACTATTGGCTTTCAGCTCCGGCAGGGCCTTTTCATTATAACTAAAGTTCCCATTCCCATCATTGAGATATAATCGATGCTTCAGTTGCGTACTACCTTCCTCAAATTCATAGCTTCCACTAATCGCAATCAGGTCATAATCGTCGTCCTGGTCTGCATCAAAAAATAAAACACCCAAGTCTTCATAGGCTTGATGAGCAGTAAACGCAGCGGTATTTTTTACAGAAAACGTACCCTCCGCATTTTGTAAATGCAACGTTCCCGCAAAACCTGCTGCTCCCCCAACATAGAAATCATCTAGTCCGTCGCCATTTACATCTGCTACCGCCAGCCCCGGACCATTTTGAGACAGCTTATGCGGTAGTAAAACTTGCTTGGCATAATCATCACTGATCACTTCCTGATGCTGGTGCTTTAGATCATACTTAGCATTGGCCGCTTGAAACATCTTGCTATCAGATTCACCTGGCTTTTTCAATACCTTAGCATCCTGGTCGGATACTTCCAGCAATTGATTGGCTTTTACTGCTTTTAATACAGTAGCTGATTGATCTGGCCATTCGATTTGGACTTCTTGTACTATGTTGTGCTTGCCTAAGCCAAAATGTAAGATTGGCTCTACCGAAGATTGATAGCCACGAGTCAAACTTAACTCCTGATATTGTGTTAAGCCATCTGCTGTTGTGATACTAATTTTGGCACCTAGCCCAAGGCGATTCGGCTTATCAGAGGTGAGTTTGATTCTTAAATAATTACCCGCTTCGGGATGGTATTCGATGCTGTTGTTTTTATAAACAAAAGCGAGGGTATCAATATTATTTAGCACTAAGTCCAGGTCACCATCTAGGTCAAGATCAGCGTAAGCTGCGCCGTTGGAATTGACCAAATCTCCAAGATTCCACTCTTTTGATTGCTTAGAAAAAGTTAAGTCACCGTTGTTTCTAAATACATAATTGGGTAAAATGGAGCCCGGAATCTTTGACTTTATATGCTCATAAGTTGTTTTTCCATCCTTTAAGAGCTCCTTTAGTTCCTTTTTAAAATCCTTATCCAGAACATCCCTTCGGTAGCCATTTGTTACCAGTAAATCTTTCCAGCCATCATTATCTAAATCGGCAAATAGCGGACTCCAACTCCAATCGGTGGTAGCTACACCGGACAAATATGAAATTTCGCTAAAGGTCAATTCACTTTGGCGTCCTTCCTGGTCCAGAATTCCATTATTCAATTGCAAGGCATTGTGCATATATTGATAGCCAAAGCCTGCGTTCACCACGTTTTCAAACTCCTGGGGATTCATCGGAGCCATATTTGTTTTTTGCCGTTTATTGTCTTCGGCCATCATTTCCACTGCAAAAATATCTGACCAGCCATCATTATTAAAATCGTTGGCATCTACTCCCATACTAAACTTCGCCATATGCTTCATTGACTGATCAATGATGTTGGTAAAGGTTCCATTACCATTGTTTCTGTATAAGTAATCAGCTGATTGATAATCATTGGACGTGTAAATATCCATCCAGCCATCTTTGTCAAAATCGCTAACCACCAGCCCTAAAGTGTGGCTATAATTTATAATGCCTGCCTGTTGCGACACATCTGTAAATTGTATGGCTCCATTTTCGGAGTCGTTACGGTAAAGTCGGTCACTATTCTCTAAAGGAGGATTTTTCATTTTTTCCAAAACCACCGAAGCCTTTTCCCTAAACAGATTCGGATGATTGGCAACGTAAAGATCGAGATCACCATCATTATCGTAATCAAAAAATACGGACTGAATAGAGTAACCGATATCATCAATTCCATACTCAGCAGCCCGGTCCGTAAAGGTGGGTACGCCATGATGCGCAGCCGCATCGCCATTATTAACAAACAGTATATTCCTCCTGACCTCCGGGTCTTCATAATACCCCGAAGCACTTACGTAAATATCCAACCAGCCATCATGATTGATATCGACCATTGTCACTCCTGTACACCAATCATTCAAATAAGACGCTTTTGCCTTGGCGGTGATATCTTCAAATTGCAAATCCCCCTTGTTTAAGTACAATCGGTTCGAGGTCATATTACCGGTAAAATAAAGGTCTGGTAATCCATCGTTGTTCACATCTCCAATAGAAACACCACCCCCATTATAAAGGTATTCGTATTTGAAATAATTGACGAGATTGGTCTCCTGAATCTTATTCTGAAATTGAATTCCACTGTGCTCGTTCGAAACCTGAACAAAAAGGGGGGAGTCTAAAGGAGTAGGCTTTAGATCAATTTGCCTTTCTTGCTTGAAAAGGAGCAAGAAGGATGAACACCCCAAGGCTATTACAGCCGCGATAATTATCAGCGGTCGATACTTCTTCATTGAAAATGAGAATTAAGCCTAAACTTACTAATTTTTTAGACTTTGTTTACGTCTGTGTAAATAACAAATTACTCAAAATCGTAACTTATGTACAATATGTAGCACAAGGATCGGATGCAATATACGACCTATCGAAAGGAAGGACTACTGATTGGTTCGGGGCTGCTTAATGGTGCAATTTGTTATGCACACATATTGGATTGGAGTAGCTTTGGAGACTGTTGCTCGCTTGGCATAGCTTACCAAACCCAGCCTGGGGAGGGAGCTTCATCACTTCGAGGAGGGGAGGAGGTGGGGCGGGGGAAGTAAAAACTGAGCTTTTCGGAAAGTGTGGCGTAAATGGCTGCTTCATCTTCTCCGGCATACTCAAAGACCACTCTGTCGTCAATGGCAATGGCGGGGATACTATGCAATTCATAGGACAAGATGCCTTCCAGCGAATCGATGTGCTGAATGTGTAGGCTCATACCGTTCTTTGTCGCCAATAAGCAAAGAACTTTTTCGAATACCTTGATGCGCGTTTGGCCTATTCCAATGATCTTCACTGTCAAAATAGGCGGTTTGTTTGTCATTGTATAAAAATAAGGGGGCTGATGGCTGCAAAAAATGATCTGGATCACCTTTTTGCCTGATTTACATCAAAAGGTCTTGTGATTTCCCCTGGGATGCTGCTAACGGAGTGGTCGATTCCGACAGAATTTTTGCTACCTTAGACACACAAATAGACGAGTAAACGCAATCATTGGATGAAAGATTCTTTCCAGGACTCTCTTGGTGATTTGGCCCTGCGCCTGAAGGCTGTCATTGAAACGGCCATTGATGGCATTATCACGATTAATCAAGTAGGTATTATAGAGACGATTAATCCTGCGGGAGCGGAATTGTTTGGTTATGAGCCAGGGGAAGTCATAGGGGAAAACATCAAGATATTGATGCCTTCCCCTTATCAGGAAGAGCACGATGGCTACATTAGGCACTATCGCGATACAGGGGAAAAGCGCATCATAGGTATCGGCAGAGAGGTTGTCGGTTTAAAGAAAAATGGAGCAGTCTTTCCCTTCCGGCTCAGTGTCAGTGAAGTACGCCTGACCGATAGAGTGATCTACACTGGCATTGTCCATGACATCAGCAAGGAAAAAGCAGCCGAGGAGCAATTGCGGCAACTCAACAAGGGGTTGGAAGAGCGGGTAGAGACGCGAACGGAGGAATTGGGAGAAGCCATCAATAAGCTGCTGCGGGAGGTCAAAGAGCGGAAAGCGGCCGAGGATGCGCTTCGAATCAGTGAAGACGAGCTGAAGCAGGCTTTGAATAAGGAAAAAGAACTCAACGAGCTGAAAAGTCGCTTTGTTTCAATGGCTTCCCATGAGTTTCGGACGCCTTTGAGTACCATATTATCGTCTGCTGGTTTGTTGGGGCGCTATGTCGAGACGAGCGATCAACCCAAGCGAGAGCGGCACATTGCTAAGATAAAATCGGCTGTCAGTAACTTGACAGGTATTCTGAACGACTTTCTGTCTTTGAGTAAATTGGAGGAAGGCAAGATTGGCTTTGATCCAAAACCCCAGGATTTCAATGTTTTTTGTGCTGCTTTGATTGAAGAAATCAATCCATTACTCAAACAAGGGCAGGTGATCCACTTGGAGGTCTTGGAAGGAGAAGGAATTGTCAATTTTGATGAGCGCCTGACCAAAAACAGCCTGATCAATCTTCTGACCAATGCCAGTAAGTATTCTGACGAGGGAGATGAAATTCGCCTGCGGGCCAATCTGAGTGGCCAGGTTTTGACCATCAAAGTGATCGATAAGGGGATCGGCATTCCAGAGGAGGAAAAGCAGTACCTGTTCACTCGTTTTTTTCGAGCCAATAATGTGGTCAACATCAAAGGAACGGGCCTGGGCTTGACCATCGTGAAGCGCTACATGGATTTGATGAATGGCTCGATTTCCTTTGAGAGCAAAGCGGGCATCGGCTCCACTTTTACTTTACGCATTCCAATACCTAGAAAATGAAAAAAATCCTGGTCATAGAAGACAATGCCGATGTGCGCGAAAATCTTGGGGAACTCCTGGAGCTTTCGAACTACGAAGTGCTAAAGGCTGAAAACGGCCGGGTGGGCGCTACCTTGGCCATCAAAGAGCAGCCCGATCTCATCATATGCGACATTATGATGCCGGTGATGGATGGTTATGGGGTGCTGCGCATTTTGAGTAAGCGACCGGAGACCTCCGATATTCCCTTCATATTTTTGTCGGCCAAAGCAGAAAAGGCTGATTTTCGCAAAGGAATGAATTTGGGAGCAGACGATTATGTCACCAAACCTTTCGACGATGTCGAACTTTTGGACGCGGTTGAATTGCGTTTGCGCAAAAGTGAACGCCTGCGAGACCAACAGCGGGAGCCCGACCTCAACCGCTTTTTGAAGGAGGCTAAAAGCTATGCCATCTTCGAATCGCTCATAGAGGAATGCGAAGTGCGTACTTACCGAAAAAAAGATGTCTTATACGAAGAAGGCGGCTATCCACATCAGGTGTTTTTCATCAACAGCGGTAAGGTCAAGTTGTACAAAACAAATGAAGATGGTAAGGAGATCATCATCGAAATACTGAGCGAAAAGGAGTTTCTGGGCTTTATTCCTCTGATTCGCAACGACCGATACACCACCTGCGCAGCGGCTTTGGAAGAGTGTAAGGTGAGCATTCTACCCAGAGAAGACTTCAGCAACCTACTCTACAAAAATACCAATGTTGCAGGCCAACTCATTAAGATGCTGGCCAACCACGTAACAGAAATCGAGGAAAAACTACTCAACCTGGCTTACGACTCTGTCCGAAAGCGGGTAGCCGATGCGCTGATTCTTTTGCATGACCGCTTTGAAAAGGACGGCCAATCCGAAATTACCATCCTGCGCGAAGACCTGGCCCATTTTGTCGGAACCTCCAAAGAGACGGTCATTCGGACCCTCTCCGAATTCAAAGACGATGCCCTGGTCGAGATTAAAGGCAGTAGAATCCGATTGTTGGACAAGGAGAAATTGGCGCGCTTGCCGTACTAGCTGTATTTACTTTCACCTTCACCGATTTGACGTATTTTCATTCAAGCTGTGATTCAATCGGAAGAAAGCCTTTAAATTGAATATTTCCGGCAAAACCAAAGGTTTTTTAAAGTCTTTCGTTCCTCCCAACTTGGGTTATTTAAAAAAAATTAAACAGAGGACCCAAGGTTGCTGTCATCGGACTCGTATATAAAGATGAAAGCTTAACGGAAACCCCGCATCATGTTTTTCAAAACTAAACGAACCCACTACGAATCCATCTACAAAAGTGCATACAGGGCCTTTTTTGTGCTTTGTCTGCGCTATTGTGGCTCCCAACAGGAGGCAGAAGAGGCATTTAACGATGGGATGGTTAAATACTTTGAATTTGAGAAAAAGAATACCATCGAAGAGGCCACTCGATACGCCTTGATCAAAAAAATTCTCATCAACACTTGCATAGATCGCAGCCGTAAAAAGAAGCTGAGCTTTCAGATGATCGACGAGGCCATCTCCAACCAATATTCGGAGCCTGCTCAAGTGGATTATCAACAAGTCAAAGAAGAGATACTGGTACTCATACAGCAATTACCTCCGCAAACCCGACTGGTCTTTAACCTCTACATTTTTGAAGGCTGGTCCCACAAGAAAATCGCTGAACACCTGCAAATTACAGAAAACACTTCCTATTGGCACCTCAATAAGGGCAAGGAGAAGGTACTGTCAATTTTAATCGAAAGCTAGGAAATAATGGAAAATATGGACCACAAGGATAAATTAGAAGCATTCATCAAAAAGCAAATCAACTCCATTGAACCAACGGGAGCCGATGAAATGTGGACGAGGTTTCAGGTTCAGCATCCCATTCCAATCCCTAGGTGGAAGCTCATACTGACCAAGTGGTGGCCCTTGATGGTCACAATCGGTGTGGCCGGAGCCATCTACGGCTGGTATGCTTCGACACAGGCCGAGCTTCCGCCGGAAATCAGTGCAACGGTGAGCGAATTGGATGCGGCCGTTCCTACCAGCGATATTCCGTCAAAGGCATTGGTGGATCGCTCTTCTGACAAAAGCCCGGTTTTGCCAGCCGCAGAACAAGCGCAAGAAACCGCATCGGCGAACGTCCATCTGTCCAGCTTGGCGCCTACCGTTGGTGATCCATTGCGTTCTTCTCAGCATCCAGAAGGCGAAAGCTCCCAGGCTGCCTCCTTGCGTGATGCGCCGCAGTCGGCTGAAGTCAGAGACCGGAGTGAATCGATCTTACAACTTCCGGATAAAGCAGAGCGCCTCGTTTTGGATGCTGCAGATGGGAAGGTGGAAATACCATTGGGCGCCGATCGGTCGGATCGCCGGTCGTCCGTTTCACATCTGTCTGGTGAGATGGATCGCACCTCTGATGCTTCGCCGCCGGACCGTCCTACAACCCTATCTGCCTTTCCGACCATTGCTTTCAAAAGCCTCTCCGACCTGCCCGTGGCATTACCGCCTCATCAATCGATAGAGAGTAGCAAGGCATACAATCCCTTGAGGACCAATTCTTGGTTTGCAGAATTTCAATCGCTGGCCAGCTTCAATCGGGTCTATCGGCAAAGTGTTGCCATTGGATACGGCGGTAGGCTGAATCGACAAAGCGGCTTTGAGCTAATGGCTGGCATTCAATTCATCGATGGGCAGAGTCTTTCGCTCGACTCCACCTTTATCTCCAGGGGAATTAGCCTGCGGGAGATTCACAGAAACAACGACCTAGACTACCTTGTGGACCTATACCTAAGCAGTTCTTACACCTACCAGGTGGGCCGTTTTCAAATGGCGCTCGGCGGGCAATTGAACTTTGGATTCAACAATCAATTTCATGCACAATCGAGTGAATTGGTTTGGCACAATGGAAGATTTGAGCGCTACACAGGATTATTTTCCCACGTTGAAAAGGAGCGCAATGTACACTGGGATTCTTTCAACCGAATCCGGCTGGGCGCCAACTTTCGAATAGGCTACCAGCTTGGCAGATGGCAATTGGGCGCCAGTCTATTCAAGCAACTAAACAGGCTTCAAAAAGAAGATGTCGGCACCAGAATTAAGTCCAATAACGACATTCAGATCGGCTTTTATCTGAGACATCAATTGTAAATGCTAAATCGACAAACCTTATGATAAAGAATACTTTTCCACTCCTTGTTCTGGTACTGCTGAGCTGGACGGCCTGCGAGAAAAACGAAATCCTGGAGGAAGAATTTCCCCATAGAGAAATCTTTGAAGTTCCCGGTCATCAATTCTTTATGCGAGGAACCTTGGATGGCGAACCCATTGCTTTTGAACACTTCAACAGGGATACCATTCACGTGCCTGATGATGTTGTAAGGTTCGGAGGAGCGGTCCCTTACCTCGATGCAGAATTCAAAATGGTTGAAGAAGGTTATCTCGACCCATATCCACTGACCTCGGTCCACCTTCGCTTCACTTGGGCGAATTTCACTCCTCTGATTGACATCTTGCAAGTGGGGTCCATTCCCTGGCACCGCGTCGGAACGCCCATCACAACAGAAGGTGCAGCATACATCTACGAATTGGAAAGAAAAGACAAATTTTACAAAGGTACCGACAATCCTGATAACAATAGCTTCAACGAATTTACCATTACCAATGTTGAGCTATTGGATGTAGGTGCTTCTGATCTCCTGCCCGAATATCAAGGAAAACTTTACAAGGTGGAGGGCCATTTCAAAACCATTCTTTACGAAAACTTTTTCACACCTACTGAAAGAGACAGTGTCGAATTGGTCATCGATGCGTTCAGTGTCATGCTGCTGGACAACCCCTGATAACTACTAAAGACCTTCTGACAGAGTCAGAAAGGTCTTCAATACATTCACCCCAAAGGGTGATCATACAGGCTTAATAAAGAATTTTGCTGACCGATGGTTGTCAGAGAGGCTTTGGGGAAACCCCAGCGATCACAGATATTTCTTCTTTAAGTGCTTGATTTATTCGACAGAAGTTTTGCTTGGTCTCCTATCTTCCGGCTTTACATGCCTCAAAGCAAGGCATGGCAGCTGATCCAATAATTTTTTGTATTGCTTAGCCCTTTAATTATGGACCAAAGGTCGGTGTATACATATTTGTGGAGTATGATGAAAGTCAGTATCCCGAATGATCTTTGTCACTTTTTGCCGCTGGTCAGTTGTTCTAGCTTCTTTCGGATGTGTTCTGGAAAGGGAATGGACTTGCGGCTTTCTGCATCGATGTGGACGCCTACAAGTCGGCATTCTGCGGCTGCTTCTGCTTGCCCGAAGTGATACATGCGGTGAGCGAAATGGATAGACGAATTTTTGACCTCTCGAAATCTGGAACGTACAACAATCAAATCGCCAGGTAAAAACTCTTGGAAATATTGAATGTGCTGGTCGACGGCTACCATGCCGATGCCGGTTTGGGTCATGTAAGAACGATTGATGCCGGCCTGGGCGAAGAGGTGCCAGGTTGCTTCGTCGAACTTACCGACGTAGTGCATAACATTCATGTGGTTGTTGAAATCGCAGTGCCAGGGGAAGACGACGCCTTTGTTGGTTTCTATCCAATCCATCATATAGGTTTTGATTGTGTTGCTTTAGAATATGCTTATGCAATTTAAAAATAAAGGGAGAATGCAGCGAAGATTGTCCCTCCAATTGAGTACAAATGTGGACTTTCCCTGGATTTTTTGAAAAGTGGTGGCTGCTTGAAGCAAAAGAAGGGGCGGCGCTTGCTCAGGAGCCTAGTAGTAGGTTGAGCAGGGAAAATTGATATTTCAATTGAATATCACCGATGTTTTTTGGATCGAGTTGTTGGAAATCTCCGTAGGCGGTGTAGCGAATGCTGTCGGCTTGTAAGCTCAATTCAATGGACTCGCCGTTCAAATCAATGCTGCCGGTGGGCGTCAGAAGAGAGATGTCTATGTTTTGCAAATCGGGTACCTGTGGTAGTTCGCTTTTGTCCAAGCCAATGACCAAGGCATTGGGATCGGCCTGAATGAGTTTGGAAGCGTCGTAGGTCATCGTGCCAGAAAGCTGATACGACAGTACGCCGTAAATCACAACCAGGGTGACGCTGCAGTAGATGATGATGCCCCAGCGGATTACAAATGGAAATTTGCTGTTCAGTAGTTCGTCGAGGGTTTTAAATTTCATCCCAGTTCGAGTTGGTTGCGGATTAGGTGATAGTAATTGGACTTGCGATCGATCAATTCGTTGTGGCTTCCGGATTCGATGATTTCCCCATTTTCTAAGACAATGATTTGGTCGGCATTTTTCACAGTACTCAGTCGGTGGGCGATGACGAAAACGGTTTTATTCTTGAAGTAGTGATCCAATTCCGTTACAATGGCTCGTTCCGTATTGGCATCCAACGAGCTGGTCGCTTCGTCGAGGAACAGATAATCCGGGTCCTTGTACAAGGCGCGCGCAATCAGGATGCGCTGCTTTTGTCCTTGGCTGAGTCCCATGCCGTTGCTGCCGATTTGCGTTTCGATGTCCATTGGTAGGTTGCCGACCAAGTCGCCCAAGTTGGCCACGCGCAGGCATTCTTCAAACCAACTTTCTTCATAGTCCTTACCCATGAGGATGTTGTTCTTGAGGCTGTCGGAAAAAATGTAGCCATCTTGAAAAACAACGCCACATTTCCGCCGCCAATTTTCTACGGCAAAATTTCTGATTGAGGCGCCACCCATAGTAATGTCGCCATCTGTGGGCGTGTACAATCCCAACAGCAATTTCAGCAAGGTGGTTTTACCGCTGCCACTGGTGCCGACGATGGCTGTTGTTTTGTGTACTGGGATGTTGAAGTTGACATTTTTCAGCACCATATTTTTATTGGTACCGTAGGAAAAGCTCAAATTTTTGACACCCAAGTCTCCTATTTGACCATTGAGGTAAATCGTCTTTTCCGGATCACTTTGCCAGAGTTGTTCTTCCGTCTCATTGTCCGTCACCTCCATGATGCGGTCTGCGCTGATGCGCGTATCCTGAACGGCCTTGATGAATTCGGGTAGCTGATAAAGGGGGACATTCAATTGTCCCAGAATAAAAGACAAACTCAGCAGTGTACCGATGGATAAAGTACCCTGTATGGTTGCAATAGCGGCCAGTAATAAAATAGCGATGTTTTTAAATTGATTGATGGAGTCAAACCCAACCCGTTGCATATTTTCGAGCTTCATAGCGTCGTAGCTCAAACCAAACAACTTGAACTGGATGTTTTCCCAACCCCTTCTTTTGTATTGCGTTGCATCATTGGTTTTGATGTCTTGCATGCCCCGGATGGTCTCCACCAGAAAATCCTGATTTTCCGAAAGGTACTGGAATCGAACAAAGTCCAATGTCCTTCGCTTTTTCATCAGGGCGAGTACCCAAAGAATTGAAATGCTACTCAGTACAACAAACAACAAGAAGATGGTCGGACTGAAGTAGGCCATGACGGCGGACAGGCTGACGATGATGATGGTGAAAAATAAAAAGTCCAGCATTTTAGCAGTCAAAAACATTTCGAGCCGATTGTTGTCTGCGATGCGCTGGTTGATGTCCCCAAGTGTTTTTGTCTCGAAGAATGAAAAGGCTCCCTTCATAATTTTCATGAGAAAATCGGAAGTCACTTTGACACTGATTCGAGTACTGGCAAAGAGCGAGACCCAATTGCTGAGAATGTCGATGCTCGTGTTGCCGATGAATAAAAATATCTGTGCCAGGATGATCAGCCAAACGAGGTTGATGTTTTTACTGGCGATGGCATTGTCGACCAAAAGCTGATTGAGGAAAGGCGTAACGGTCATCAGTAGGCCCGTAAAAAATACACCGATCAACAGTTGGATAAAAAGCGACTTGTAGTGCTTGGCATAATTGTACAGAAACGAAATCCACTTATGGGGCGAGCGCGGGTTTTGCGTTTCTGGAACCTCCGGAAAAGCCTGGTCTGGATAGAGCATCATCACGATGCCGTCTTTGTCATTTTTGACCCACTTTTCGGCGAGTTGCGCCTCTTCGACCTTCACCTTGCCATAGGCGGGGTCGGCGATGTAAAACTTTCCTTTTTTGATTTTATAGAGGACCACGAAATGGTTGGTGTCCCAGAACAGAACAGCCGGGAGGATGGCTTTGGCCTTGAGGTCTTCCAGTGGTACTTTGACGCTGGCCACTTTGAAGCCCAATTCCTGGGATACCCTTTCCAAATCAGCAAGACTGACGCCCAGCTTGGTGAGTTTACAGTGTTCCCGGAGTTCACTCAGGTCGTACTTTTTACCATAGTACTCCAGGATCATTTTCAAACAAGCTGGGCCACAGTCGCTGCTGTCGTGTTGGTTGTAAAATGGAAATCTATCAAACAGCATCTTTGACTAGATATTCTGAAGACTTAAAAGATTCCAGGAAGGAGATGTGTTCTGGTGGCTTGATCTTCGGCAATTCTTCTGCCAATATCTCTTTGGTTTCTTCATACGTAATGTAAGAAACGCCAGCCTCTTCCAAGAGTGATTTTGGTAAATTGTCCAATACGATTTTCTGGATGTGGGTGATGAGTTTCATCAACGTATCACAGTAGACGGACGGATTGTTGAAGCCCGTTTTGCTGTCGTAGCGATGGAGCAAAAATCCGCCAGAGCAAATTTCATTTAGAGGGCAAGCCATGCATTGAGTACAATTCATCATGCTGCCGTTGTGGTACAAATAGGCCAACTTGGTATCAAAGGCATCGTCCAATTCGTCGAACATGACATTGGCACCTGCCTTGGTAAATCCATTGCCACAACCGCGCAAAGAGTCCTCCGCTTCGATGCTTCCGTTGGATTCGATGACCACGATTTCGCTGTTCCCTTTTCCAAAATGTTCGACCCAACTGCCACCGCCTAGGATGACGGAAATGAGGCTGGAAAACATCTGAATATCAGGGCGCTCTTTGGGCGACTCGTAAAACCAGCGATCGAACATCTTGATGAGCCATGTGGCGAATACATCCGAATCGGGTGGAATGACTGCATACTTATCATCATGGGTGCAATCGGGGAAGAGGAAGTTAATGGCACGCGTGCCGATGCTCTTGTAGTGATTGTATACCTCGATGGCATCCATGTTGGGATTCATCACAGAGATGATGCCCCATTGGTCTCTTACTTTTTTGTGCCGCTTGAGAAAGTCGACACCTTTGAGAACGCGATCATAAGAACCTTTTCCTTGGTGATCGACGCGAAATTCGTCATTGGCTTCCTTGTTGCCGTCCAAACTGATGCCGACATTGAAACCGTGCCTGGCAAATAAATCGCACCATTCATCGTTGATCAGCAGGCCGTTGGTTTGGACAGAAAAAAAGGTTTTGACTTTCGTCTTTCGAAACTTATAGTATACTTCCTGAACAAAGTTTTCGAAAAAATCGGGCTTGGCCAGCAAGGGTTCCCCACCGTGAAAAATGAAGTGGAATCGATCCAACTTATGCTTCATCACATGGTTGTATATTCTTTCGATGGTCTTGTTGATAACAGGCTTAGGCATGAATTTAGGCTGCTTGAGATAAGTCGTATCTCCTCGGTTGTAAACATAGCAATAGGAGCAATTCAGGTTGCAGCGACTGGCCACTTTGATGACAGCTTGTGTGAACTTTCCACTCATAGGATGGCGGGTTTAACAGATGAAGGAAGAAGGAAAAGATTGCCCTGAGTAAAGGCGTATAAAATACCCAGGGCAATTCGGTTTGACTTTTAGAGTCGTAGGGTGGATCTTACTCCATAGCTTCTACTTGCTCCAAGATGATGATACGGCCGAATGATCTCAAGAAGAGACGTCCAAATGCTCTCAAGAAGCGAGCAAATTGACCTTGGATGACCTCAGAACCAGCACCGATTCCGTTTTCAGCTTGCATGTTGTCAAGTGCTTTTCCTACGAGTTCACTCTGGCTTGCATCGAATTTAAACTTACGCATAACATAACGATTTGATGGTTAAAAAATATAGATTTAGAATATTGAGACACACTCGTGTGTAAGTGTTGATTGCTTGCTTTTTGGGCGAGCCTTCCGGCCCTTCTATCTTTTTTGTAGTCGCTTTAGTTCGTCCTCTTTCTCAGACTTTTTCTTCTGCTTTTTTACCTTGTTGTTGCCAAAGGCATAGCGGAAGCTCATGCGAACGTATTGGTTTTCATTTTGACCTCTGTAGAAGTTGTCCTGATTGTCAAAACGGGAGGACATTCGAAAAATATTCTGGTTGAATACATCGCCCACGAAGACAGAAACAGACGCCTTTTTATTCCAAAACTTTTTTCTCAATCCGAAGGACAATTCGGAAAAGTCTTCCACGTCGAAGCCGCCTTGGACGGTGGGGGAGTAGTAAAAGAATTGCATCTCTGCGCTCAGGTCGTGTTTACTGGATAAATTGAAGGAATTGTGTATTTGCAAATCGAAGCTGTAGACATCGTTTTTGATGAGGCTGTTCGAGCCATTTTCGGGAGAAGAAAACCGATCCTCCTGATAGTAGGCATTGAGATTGGCAAAGAGTTCCCACCATGGTTTGGGCGTCAAACTGGTGTTGAATGTAAACCCTACTGCTGTACTGTTTTCGAGATTGCGTTGAACGTAGCGGAATATATTGGTTTCATTGTCTTGTACGGCCAACTGCGTAAATGGGTCTTCCTGAACCTGTAAGAACAGGACGAAGAAGTATTTGTATTTGTGCGAAAAGGAAAGCTCGAAATTGTTGGTAAAGGTTGGTTGCAAGGCTGGGTTGCCTTCGATAAAACTAAAGGGGCTGGATGCAAAGCGAAAGGGGTTCAGCCGCCAGTATTGAGGGCGGGAGATTCTTCGGCTGTAGGCTACGTGAAACTGGTTGTCTTCGCTGGGCATGTACAAGAAAAACATAGACGGAAACAGCTTCGAATAGTCATTTTCTGTAATGGTGTTGGTCGTTGGCGAGATGCCTTCGGTTTGTGTAAATTCTGCTCTTAGGCCAGCCTGAAAGCTGAATTTTTGCCAATCTCTTTTGTAGTTGATGTAGGCGGCCTGTATGTTTTCTGTGTAATTGAAATCGTTGCTGCGGCTACTGTCGAAACGCATATTTTTGCTCTCTTCCCGAAAAAAGTCCAAACCGTTTTCCGTGCTGATAGAAGTGGCTTTGGCACCAAATTCCAAGGTGCCGCCGCTCTTAAGCGGCTGTATGAAGTCGAATTTTCCGTAGGAGATGGTCACATCCTGTTCAGAATCTTGCAAAGAAGTTTCGATGTTGTTGAGAAATTCATTTTCTGGATCGAATGTATCCGTACTGAGATTTTGCGCTCGGTCGCTGGAGTAGCGGGTATGACTGAAGTTGGTAAACAGCTTAATTCCTCCTTTGAAAGTATGGTTGGCAAACAATCCGAAGTTGTTATTCCTAGAAAGTCCGTCACCAATGTTTTTCGTCAATAGGAGCGAGTCGAGTCCACGTCCAATGCTAGGGGAGATAGCTGTGCGAGAATCACTGTCCAGTTCGCTGTCGGAATAACTGCCCGTATACTCCAAACCGATGGTCGTAGATTTGCTTGGATAGAACTCCAAACTCACCTTTGGGCTGTAAGCATCTATTTCTGATGTGCGTTCCAGGCTCTCATCCCAGTAAGAGGTGGGATAATTGATGGTGTTGCGCTCATCGGCCAAGTAGCGCGCGTCGCGTTTGCCGAGCATGGAATACAGACCGAAGTACTTGCTTTTATAAGACAGGCTGAGCGAGTTGTTAAACTTGGCGTAAACACCCTGCTTATACTGCGAATTGAGGCTGCCTTTCCAACCCAGCGTTGTATTTTCGTTCATAACGATATTGATGATGCCACTGGCACCTTCTGCATCGTACATGGCCGAGGGGTTGGTGATGATCTCTATAGATTTGACTTCCGAAGCTGGGAGGCTCAGTAGATAGTCTCGCATTTCCTCGGGTTGCATGAAATTGGGTTTGTTGTCAATCAAAACGAGTACACCGCTTTTACCGTTTATCAGGACATCGCCACTGTCGTAGGCGAACACGCCGGGCGCTTTTCTAAGGGCAGCCCATGTACTCCCGTCGGATAAAAGCGAGTTGCCTATGTTGAACACCAGGCGATCTACTTTGCGAGTGATCGTTGGTTTTTTGGCACTCACCGTTACACCTTCCAAATCAATGGCATCTGCTTCCAAACTGATTGGTCCCGTCTCCATGTTGTCGCCCAACTGAAGCTCCATCGTTAGGTCTTTGTAACCTAGATTGCTGATCGTAAGGTAGTAGTCACCCTCTGGAGCTACGATGCTGAACTGGCCATCTTCACCCGTGGTAGTGCCGCCGATGATCTGCTGGCTGGCCACATCCGTTAGGCTGATGTTGGCATAAGGGATAGGAGCAGACTGCTGGTCTATAATCTGCCCTTTAAGCTGATACTTATCGAGGCTCCCAGAGCGCTTGCCACCCTTTCCTTCACCCTCTACCTTAAGTGTCAAAGTACCAAGGTCCATGTTGTCTGTCAGATGGATTTCCATTGCCAGGTTGTCAAAGCCAGGACTTTTCAACAAGATGTAATACTTACCTCTCTTGGCAGTGAGGCCAAAAAGGCCATCCGGTCCCGATTGTGTACTTTGAAGGGTCTTTTGGGTTGCGATATCCAGTAGGCTGACACTGACTTCCTTCAAAGCTTGGCTTTGTTGATCGGTAATCATCCCACTGAGAATATACTTGCCATTTCCACCTTTGGCCTTCCCTTCCTTTGGGTTGAGGGACAAAGAGCCAATGTCCATGCTTTCGCCCAGGTGTACCTCCAGTGTGAGGTCCTTGTATGATTCCTTGGCCAAGAGAATGTAGTATTTGCCTTCATCTGCTGTCAGGCTGAACTGTCCATCTTCCGCCGCTGTCACCTGCTCCAGCACCTTCTGTGTGGGAATATCCAATAAGCTGATGGTTGCACCACCCAGAGGCTTGGATTCACCATCCGTAACCTGCCCACTCAGATCGTATCGCTGTGCAAAAAGCAGACTTGTAAAGGCCAAAAACAGGCCACATAAAATGAGTCTTTTATACATTGCGTGCAAATTGTTGAATTAGTTTCTGTACAAATCCTTTTTCATAGTATCTCGTTATATTCAATAGCTACTCAATTGCCCAATGACAAATCCATCCACCCTTCGTCACTGAGAAAATGAAACTCGTTACCACAACTCACACGAATTAAGTAGCAATTACTCTCACGAGATTGCATGTGTATGATCAACCCCTGAATAGGTCAGAATGACCACATCAGATAAAGCTCTATCATACAGTGAACCAGCGCCACTACTCTTAAAGCTTGTTACCAATAATTCGTATGAAAAAACCGAAAAAATTAAGTCGAAAATTGTCTAAAATCCATCGTATTTTACCCTTTAAATGATGTAATTCATTAAAGTTCTGTTGCATTGACCGAAGACAGTGAACAGTACGACCTAGGGTACAGTCGCTGTACAACTTGCAACAACATTGTTCTAGTAGCAAAAAAAGTATTTGAATACCAAATGTAGCATAACATACAACACTTACCTTTAAACACACACTTTTACATATGCGAAGGGTACCTAATGTACATTATCAGCTTGCAGGCGAAAAAAATTGAGAATTAAGCTAGCGATTAGATTTGGAGTATATCGTAGACAACAGGTGGATGCGGATGGATGAAATAGAGTCAGTTGCCCTTGATGTCTCAAAGATGGGGCATTTTTCTAATTATTCAAAATATTATTCTCTTTTTTTTACAATTTTTTTTCTTAAATATTTTCAAAAATGGGTTTTCTCTTAAGATTTATATTTTACTGTAACCATACCTGCTTGGACGCCATAGAAAGTTTGTCTAGAGAATGGTTTTGTACGGTATACGGGTACTGCAGCTTTGCTTGCACTGACAGACAAATGAATATCTGGTGAATTGACTTATTGTTTCTTTTACTATTTTTGGCTATAATCTCAAACTTTCCTCTTAACGATACTTTCTCAGCATGCAACTTACAATACGCCCTGAATCTCCTGCCGATTACCCCGCCATTTCACAGTTGGTAGCGTCTGCTTTTGAACAGGTGGACATCAGTGACCACACGGAGCATCTAATGATTGAGCGACTGCGCCAATCGGCCGCCTATATCCCCGAATTGGCGATGGTGGCTGAGAGGGAAGGCGAGTTGCTGGGTTTTATTCTATTGACCAAAATTAAGATCAGAAAGGAGGAAGAGGTTTTTCCTTCCTTAGCTTTGGCACCGGTGGCGGTCTTACCCGCTCATCAAGGTCAGGGAATAGGGGGTCAGTTGATTCGCAAAGCACATGAAAAGGCCCGAGAGTTGGCTCACCACTCCATTGTTTTGCTGGGCCATGCAGATTATTATCCGCGATTTGGCTACCAGCAAGCGCATACTTTTGGCATCCGTCTGCCATTTGAGGTGCCGAAAGAAAATTGTATGTTGTTTCCTTTGCAAGAAGGTGTGATGGAAGGTGTAAGCGGTCTGGTCGAATACCCCAAAGCCTTTTTTGAGTAGAATGGGACGCCATCCATCCATTCCTGAATTGCTGTTATTTGAGTGCAAGTACTTCTTCGCGAGCCACTTATCCCCATATATTTGATGTCCTTACAATTTGAATGGCCTCAGATGTGGCCAGATTTTTGCTCCACCTTCACTTGATAGGTGTAACAACCTTGAGCGCCCCCCTTCCCGAAAAGCTACAAAAGTCATGTTTGGTCAACGTTTGCAAAGATTACTGAAAGTATTCCTACTTACCCTTGTGGTATGTTGGAGCAGTGATTGTTTGGCCAACCGACCATCGATAGACAGTCTACAATCCATCCTCACCGAGAGCAGTACCGATTCCCTGAAAGCAAGTATTTACCGTCAACTCTCCGAAAAGTACCAATACCTCAATAGAGATACGAGTATTTATTTGGCGGAAGAAGCCTTGCAGATTGCTCAGGAGGCCCAGCGCAAAGCGGACATCGTTTTGGGCTACATGCGCCTAGGGTCGATTTTCATAGAATCTGGAGATTACCACCGAAGTTTAGAGTATTACAATTTGGCAATGCCCATCGCCACCGCAGCTAAGGATACGGTGCTATTGGCCAATCTAACCAACAACACTGGTTTGGTCTATTGGGAGCTGAACCAAAATGATGAAGCTTTCCTGCGCTTTAGGCAAACATACAACTGGGCTATTCAATTACAGGACAATGAACTGTTGAGTTATGCGCTGAATAATTTGGGGATCATTAGTTCGGAATCTGGTCGCTTGGAGGAATCCCAGGATTATTACAAACAGTTGATCGCCCTGTCTACGAAGATGAATGATTCGGAGGGCTTGTCGCTGGCCAAGCTGAATATTGGGGTCAACTATTTAGAGATGAAGCTCTACCACAAGGCCCTAAAGTGTTTTGAGGAATGCCTGGTAGAGTTAAAAAATACGACAGACCATTGGGGCGTTGCATTGACCCATTTAAATATCGGAGATACCCATCTCCGCTTGAAAAAGTATCAGCAATCCTATGAACACCTCGATTGGGGGCTTGCCATTTGTGAACAATACGGCTTCAATGATTTGAAAATCGATCTCATCAAAACAAAGGCCGATTGTTTGTTGGCCATGGGAAAAACCGCTGAAGCCCTAAAGTTGGCAGAGCTTGGATTGGCCTTGGTTCAAACGGGTTGTAGCAAACCACAGCAATTTATCGACTTTTACCAAACGCTGTCGGACGTGCATGAAAAAGCAGGGAATCTGCCCGAAGCCTTTTCCTGGATGAAGCGTTATGTCGCCTTAAAGGACAGCTTTTTTACCATCGATAGAGAACGCGAGATTGCACAATTGGAAATCAGCTTTGAAACGCAGCAAAAAGATGCGGAAAACAGCAGCCTCAAAGAAGAAAAAATAAACCAGACTTTATTGATTCGACAGCGGACCCGAATTGCATTGATTACAGGCGTAGCTGTTTTATTTTTTATGATCATCACCTTGCAGTTGTACCTAGCTCGGAAGAAAGCCCGATCGATCAACTTGGTGTTGGAAAGTATGGTTAAATCCCGGACGGATGAATTAGAAGAAATCAATGAGGAATTGGAGCAGACCAATCGCGAGCTGATCCATTCCAACGAAGAACTCAAGCGCTTTGCTTTTATTGCTTCGCACGACCTTAAAGAGCCCCTGCGGAATATGGGTGGCTTTTTATCGTTGATCAAAAAGCGATTGGAAGTCTACGACGATGATCCGGATTTGATGGAGTATTTGCAATTTGTCGAAAAGGCCAATTACCAGATGGTCGATTTGGTCAACAATGTTTTGGAGTATTCCAGAATAGGAACAAAGCCGAAAGCTTGGCGGGAACTGACGCAGTTGCAGCGAATTGTCGAGGAGTTGGAAACGTCTATGGCCAATGTGATTCGTGAAAGGGGCGTTCAGCTAATGTATAATTCTCTGCCCAATATTTATTACAGTTCTTCTGTAGTTAAAATTGTTTTGAAAAATTTAATTGAAAATGCCATTCGCTATAACCACAGTGATCCACCGATTATCAAAATAGATTACGAAGTAATAGACAATGCTTTTTATCTTTATGTGGAAGACAACGGCATAGGAGTGGCTCCGGAGTTTCAGGACAAAATATTCAATATGTTTGTCCGCCTGCACAATCGCGATGAATACAATGGCTCCGGTATGGGATTGGCTTTTTGTAGAAAGCTTTTGGAAAAAAATGGCGGAACAATCAGCTTGGAAAGCGAAGAAGGGCAAGGCTGTCGCTTCACCATTGTACTACCTGCCCGAATCATCAATTCCGATGAAGAAGCCTTGATGCTGTTGCGTACGTCTGCGGCAGGGCAAAATGCAAAACCTTCGGATAATTAATTCAATCCAAATTTCTAGTCAAATCAAAATGTAAGCACAAGTCCCGATGCTCTCACCGGAACTTGTACTTCCCATGTCATCAGTTGGTATCTACTTGTTGGTAGATTACTCGCCTGATGGTTCGCGAGGAACTTCCTGCGCGCAGACAAAGCACCAGCACTTTGTACCGATAACGAGCTTTCTTTTAAAGCCATAGTGAGGTACAAAGGTGTTACAACCTGCGCAGCCGCACAAGCCGTTGGGGCTGTAATTCTGGGCGTAAAGGGTCTGAGAAGTAACTTGCCCATCCGTCATTGATTTGACATCTACGCTGTAGGTTCCGTCTGCTAGCTCTGTTGATTCGACCTCCAATATCTTGTCTACTTGAAGATAATCGGACATTCTTTCAAATTCTCCTTTGTGAATAGTGCGAAGTTCTTCCATGGTGTAAGTCTCCAAGCCATATTCATCTGCAGGCCGTAGGTAAGCAAAAGACATCATGATAACGGCGACTAGTGCCGCCATTCCAAAAAATAGCTGCTTTTTCATTGAAAAAGGATTTAAGGTGAACAATAGATTATCTGTTCGGCTGCATACAATAGGGTTACAGCCGATAATGTATCAATGATTTCGTTATTGGCCAAAAGCCATTATGCCTTTTCAGAATGCTGAAAAAGAAATATTTTTTCGAAATCTATTTGTTGCTGGATTGCTGTGAAAAGTATAGCCAGAAAAGGTAAATAAATTAGATGCAATCAAGATATGGGTTTCTTTTTTAAAAAGAAAGTATGCTGTTGGTTTTTTACAAAAAAAGAAGCGCCCCACATTTTGGTGTGAGGCGCTTGTTCGTTTTTACTTTGTAGCGTTTTTTGGTTAAAGTCATATACATTTAACCAATGTCATTTTAGGATGTTTTTACCGATGGTGGTTTTATTCATTTTCATAAATACTTTCGCCGGTGTACTCCTTCCATAGATGATCTTCCCAAAATCTCTTATCATCAATATTATAATCGAATGTGCTGTAGGATGCTAAATCAACAAAAAACTTATATCGTAAATATTCTGCTGCCTGCATCTGATTTGAAAATCGGTTAATATTGATAATACTAAACCAATTGATTAACCAATCATTATCACGCATTTCCAAAAGGAAAGCACGTCCGTCATAATGAACGAGATTAGAATCTTGCGCT
>JBCCSZ010000054.1:0-30163 GCA_039199225.1 Bacteroidota bacterium | reverse complement strand
TAAAAAAATCATATAATCGACTTATTGGTTTCGTCAAAAAGTTACTGTACAACTTACAAGTGTTTAGTGGACTTTTCTGTCGAGTAGTCCATTGTGTCAGCAACTTTATTTAGCCGCGTATTTTCCAAAAAAATAAAAAGTCAATCATGTCATCTGTGTGAAAGGCACAGGGCTATTCCTTTGTTCCGAAGGGTGTTGTAAACATTTTTCGGCCAGCATTTTATCGTCTAAAAAATCAATTATGATGAGATGTTTTTTATTCCTTCTTTTAATGGCTCTTTACCTGATGCCCCTGCAGGCTCAGTATTCCCTCCAAATTTCCGGAGCCTATGGAGGGGCCTGCAATGGACAGATCGAAGTCTTGACCGACCCGGCCAATGATCCACATACTTTTTTGTGGAGCGATGGTCAAACATCTGCTACAGTCACTAATTTGTGTCCAGAAAAGTATGATGTAACCGTCACCGATGCCAATGGTTGCTCTTTAGAGTTGACTGGGTTGATTGAAATCATCGATGGTTGTTACATCGCTCAAGAAAATTTTGCGGTTCAAATCAATGAGTATTGCGGACCGACACCAGATGGTTCCATTACTATATGGCCGGCCAGCCGAACCAATTACAATTTCCTGTGGGAAAACGGCTGGGCGGAAAATTATCGGAACCAATTGGATACGGGCCAGTATTGTGTTACCATCACCGCACCAGCCGACCCCAACTGTATTCGAATCGAATGCTACTCGGTGGGCTTGGATTCTTCCTGTTTGAACTTACCGCCGGATACGCCTGTCGTTTCGGACGGACTGATAATCGTCAATGAAGTTTCCAATGGATTGATGGGGGCGCAGGAATTTGTCGAACTTCTGGTCTTGGGTGATGACAGCACCTGTACCCTTGCCGATATTCGCAACTACATCATCGATGACAACAATGGCGATTTCAGTGCTGGCAACCTGGCTGGAAGTGGTATTGCTTCGGGACATATTCGCTTTACCAATGACGAAGTGTGGCACTATGTACCGGTGGGCTCCTTGATTTTGATCTATAATTCGGCAGATAAAAATCCTCGAATTCTACTGCCGGACGATCCGACAGATGCCAACAATGATAATGTTTATGTTTTACCAGATTGGAGTTCTTATCTGGAAGCGCAGGCCGACCGACCCTCCGTTTCTTTTCCCTACACCTATCCAGTAGGTTCCCCCTATGGCAATCCCGCTTGGGAATATCTGCTCCTGTACGATGGTAAAGATGCCATGCAGGTTCGATATCCCGACGGTGATTTTTGCCATGGTATCGTCTACGGTCCTGGCATGGACGATGGTCCTGGGGCCGTCTATATTTCTCCCTTGAGTGGATACCGCCGGGTGTACTATATGTCGGGCAGAGATGATTTTCGCATTGGCTATCTTGGGCATGGTGGAGTGGAAACTCCGGGTGAAGCCAACGACGTTTTCAACGATGGATACATCACCAGTTTGTGTCAATCCCATTATCCGCCGGAAAAGAAAGTGCTCACCAGTGTGGTCACAGACAAGGTGAAAACCAAGGTCTTTCCCAATCCTTTTCAGCGAGAGTTTCGCATTCAAATGCAGGCAACGCTTGCGCGCGACATTGAGATAAAAGTGTACGATCTGCTTGGTCGATTGGTCTATCGCAGAGATGCACAATTGGAGAAGGGAGACAACCAATACCTCGTCCGTTTGAAAGAGGAACTTGGTCAGGGCATCTACTTTGTAAGCGTTTTGTCCGGCAAAGAAATTTTACTCAATGAAAAAGTGAGCTACTTAAAATAACCATTTCCATAGTCATATAATTTTACGAAAATGAAATATTCCTATATTTTATTGCTACTCCTATGCTCGTGGCAGGCCCTGGCAGGAGATGGCAAAATACGGCCTGAGAAAAAAGAAAACGTAGAAACCTGGATAGCAGGGGAGGTGCTGGCCGGCAATACTTTGATGACCTTTGCCACAGTGTCTCAAGGGGAGTTTTTGGAGTTTGTCAATAACAACAGTATCAATTCCATTGGCATCGATTACTTCTGGAAATCCAATGCTGGCGACCAGATTAATAAAGTAGGTAATGAGTACCTCGATAATCTGACCACTGGCTTTGACATAGAGAGCTGGGTGTATCCCATACAAAATGTCGATACCTTAAATGGATTCTACTTGGTACAGGTGACCCTTAATGGGACGAATTGTGGTCCGATGGTTCCCTTGCCGATCATCGATCCGAATGCCATTCCGGTTGAGGAAATTCCAATTGAGTTGCCCGCTTACAACTGTGGGGATAATTTTGTGGCAGACAACATCAGCAATCAGTCGCCTTTAATTTCTGCATCTGTCGGAGATGTTTTTCAGATTTATGGATTTCCGGTTTTGATAGAATCCATACAGGGTGGGAATGGAACTTTTTCTGGTGAAGGAGTCGTACCATTGCCATTTGGCAATCAAGCAGTTCGAGTAGACTTTACGGACATACTCGTCAACAATGAATATAAGATTTACGATGGACAACTAAATGCCATGGCGGATGATCCAGCCAATTATCCAGATTTCAATCCCGATAATTCTACTTTGAACATCGGGGGAGAAATTTGCTTACCGCCACCGCCTGCTCCGGGCTACAACAGCAATGGCATCGATCCCGCTACCGGCCTGGACCCTTGGGGCTTTGACGAAAATGGTTTGCATTCCACCACCCAAACACCCTACGATCCCAATGGCTTCGATAGCGATGGCAACCACAAGGATACGGGCGGGCCTTACAACGATGCTGGATGCAGCCGGGAAGGCTTGACAGAAGAGGGAAATTCCTGTGATCCAGATGAGGGTCCCAATCCGGATGCAGACGATTTTGCTGACGATAATGAGGATACCATCCGAGATACTTTTCCCGATTTGTTGCAATCTGTTTTGGACGATATTCAATTGGAATTGGCAGCGCGCGATTGCCAAAGCATCCGAGATGAAATGGAAGGTTTGGTCACCAGCTTGGGCTATTCCAGAGATTTTATTTTTGGAGAGGGCGACAAGTATTTTAAAGCTGGCATGCACGAGCATTTCAACGGTAAGCCGGCTCCGCTGAATTCCAATATTGCTAGAAATCCAGATGCCAAGCGGCTGGAAGAATTGCACATCGAACTCTACACCTGCGACAAGGATGCGGATGCACTCAATGCTTGGAAAGGCGTACTCGACGATTTGATGGCCAATGGTCAAAGTGATTTTATCGATGCCCTTTTGGAAAAGATTCGAACCTGGACAACTTATGAGTTGGAAATTTTTGGCAATCCCGTTGCGCTCAATGAATGGATTATTCGGGAGATTGGAGACTACATGAAACGGAACAGTGGAGTCAGGGATGCCTTGGGAGCAGTAGGCAATCCGGTGGAAAAAAAGCCAAGTTTGGACGAGATGATGAAGTCTATTTTTACCATTGATCGTTCGGCATATCGCTATACGGCTGCTTCATCCGAAATGATTTGGAACGATGAATTTACTTTGGAAGATGCTTCTTTTTTCTTTCGGCAGGGCGAGCAGTCCACCCATGGAATCGATCGGGCTTTTTTCTTGGAAGCTCTGGGGGAACAACAGGAGTTGGGTTTGCTAAATGGCCAGGGAGGCAACAATTACCTCCTGCCTGTAAAGGTTGAAAAAACAGTCGGAAATCAAACCTATACCATTTATCTGGACAACCTCAGCATTGGGACCGCAGGTGCTACGCTGGATGCTTATTTGATCATCACCGATCCGGAATCTGGCAAGCGAATCGTCTTCAAAGCACTTGGGATTTCGTTTGGGCCTACCGGCTTGCAGGGACCTTCTACCTTGGTCCTGGGGAGCAATGTCGAAATTCGACTCAACAATGCAGCTATGATTATTTTGAATGCCAACGGCACTTTCGTCAGCTGGGATTGCGAAGGCTTTGCTTCTATGGCCATCGATGCGGATATTGAATTTTGCCGCAACTTCATCGTGCCGCTGAATCCATCCACTTTGGAGCCCAAACCAGAGCCAGAGCGGTACCGCTTGAACGTTGTAACGACCATTCCGAGTTGGTTGGAGTTTTACGTAACTGTCAATGCCGAACCCTTTGCTGTTGCGGGCTACGAAACCATCAAATGGTCGCTGACCAATATGTTGGTCGACTTCAGCAGTACGGAGACACCTGCCTTTACACCCTTATCCGGCTATGCCTCGCCTTTCTACGACGGCCAGGCGATGAGTGGTCAATGGAAAGGTTTTTACGTCCAAAATATTTCGGTGAAATTTCCGACCTCCTTCTCCAATTCTGGTACGACGATCACGGCTTCAGCCAATGATGTGATGATCGACGATTGTGGCTTTTCTGGAGCTGTTGGTGTGCAAACAGAAATCCTGGGTATTGATGATGGGAACCTTGGTGGTTGGCCATTTTCCATCAATCGTTTTCATTTGAAGATTTTGAAAAACCAGTTTGCTGGATCGGGTATGGGCGGAGAAATCAATGTGCCGATCATGCAGGAGAACATGGCCTATGAGGCGGTCATTTATCCCGGAGATCAATATTCCTTTAGCGTATCGCCCATACAGAATGTGACCGTAGATATGTTTTTGGCGACAGGTGAAATCTATTCCAATAGCAGCATCGGTGTGGTGTACAAGGATGGGGAATTTCTGGCCTCTGCCAATCTGCACGGGAAGCTTTCCATTTCGAATGGAGGAGGAAACAACAGTATTTCTTTGAATTTGCCCACAGTCACTTTCGATAATTTTGTCGTGTCCAATCAAGCGCCTTATTTGAGTCCGGGCAATTGGGGGATGGAAACATCTGGAACGGCCATCTCTGCAAAATTTGGAAATTTTGGAATTGCCATTTCCAATATTGCGCCCTACAGCAATGCCGTCGGTTCGGCTGGCTTAGGCTTTGATTTGGATATCAAGCTGGTGGAAGCCATAGACATTGAGGCGGGAGGTAGCTTTGGAATCGAAGGTACCTTGTCTCAAACCAATGGCCGCCAAAAGTGGGAGTTCGACCAGGTGAATGTCCGACGGGTATACATCGATACGGATTTCAAAGGTGTCCCCAAAATCTATGGAGAACTGAATTGGTTCAACTCTACTGAATGGGGGAAAGGCTTCAAGGGTGTCTTAAGTGTCAACTTTAGAGGCTTCGACATCGATTTGAACGCTGCTGGAATGTTCGGTCAAAAAAATGATCAAAAATACTTTTTTGTAGACGCCTTGGCCAGCTTGGGCGCAACAGGTATCGGAACTGGGGTATTGCAGCTCAAAGGTTTCGGTGGAGGTGTTTCCTATGGTATGAATGCCGACCAATCGCAGGTAAGCCCCGTCAGTCAAACAGGCGACTTCTCTGATCCGGGGCTGGGGAATTCTTTTTCTGGAACAGTTTACACGATCGACTTTTCACAAGGTTTAGGACTCAAAGCAGTGGCCGTACTGTCAACCGTATCGGAAGAAATTTTCAATGGCACGGTGAGCCTTTCTTTTTCTTTCAATAGCTCAGACAATGGTGGCGGCATCCGAGAAATCGAACTTAACGGTAGTGGTCAGTTTCTCAAAGACTTAGATTTCGGCATTGTACCAGATTATGTCTCAGATGCTATTTCCCCTCCGTCTTCTGTAAATGCTGCTCTGTCGGCTTACATCAATTTGAAATTCAATTTCAATGAAACGGTTTTCCACGGTAACATCAATGTATTTCTCAATGCAGGTCCGGTGCGTGGAACCAGAACGGGTGGACAACTGATCAATACAGAAATTCATTTCAGCAAAACGGAATGGTACATCTATGTCGGTAGGCCAGAAGAAGGTCGTCGTTGCGGCATCACCTTTGATTTGCCTGGTAACTTCGACATCGAAGCTACTGCTTATTTGGACGTTGGTACGACTGTTCCGCCGATGCCGAGGCTGCCACACACTGTGCGGGAAATTGCCTACAAGGTCAACGACAATCAATCTTTGCGACAGTCGGGTGCTGGCTTTGTAATGGGTGCTTCGATCAAGTTTGAGTTGGGAGCTGAAATTGCTGGGATCATTAAAGGAGAGGTGAAGGCCGAAGCAGGTTTTGATATGATGCTGCGCAAGTACGAAGGACTGAGTTGCCAGGGAAGCAATGAACCAGTGGGAATTGACGGATGGTATGCTGCCGGCCAGATTTGGGCCTATGTAACCGGACAACTAAAGGTGTTTGGCGTCAACATTATCAAAGCGGGTGTGGCCGCTGTTTTGCAGGCGCGTTTGCCCAATCCATTCTTTGCCCAGGCAACCGTAGGGGTTCGTGTCAAAGTACTTTTCGGAACTGTTCGAAAGAGTTTGAAAATAAAACTTGGGGACGATTGTTTATTGGTTTCCAGCAACTCTACCAATAGCCTTGGCTTGGAAGTTATTACAGCCTTAAACCCCTTTGATGGTGCCAGCGATGTAGAAACGATTACCCGTCCGGAAGCATTTTTTGCTTTGGCTTTGGATAAAGAATATACGGTTGCTGGATTGAACGGAGATGTCAACTTTGAGGCCAAATTGAAGTCGACCAGCTTACTGGATTCCAGAGGAGGTGAAATTTCTCACACTGTAGATTTTATGGAAGATAAGCAGTCTTTGAAGGTATTGCCAACTTATGAACTACCAGAAAATGACACCATTACTTTCACTGTGGTACTGGATATTTTTGAAAATGGCAACCTATTGACCCAAGAGACGAAGTCGACCAGCTTTACGGCTTCTGCCCAACTGGATTACATTCCGGAGGTGAACGTCAAAGCTTCCTATCCGAAAAACGGCATGATGAATTTTTACAAGAATGAAAATGGTGGTGGCGCTTGCTATCTCGAATTGATTACTGGACAACCAAGCTTATTTTACGACGATGATTATTCGATGAAGTTGAGGCTTCACAGTGCGACAGGAGAAGTGTCCACACTCGCCTTTGATTACGATGGCATCAACAATACCCTGAACTACAACTTGGACCCCAGCAGACTCACCAACACGGGCATTTACAAACTCGAACTCATCCGTTCGACCAAGCAAACGCAGAGCAATCGTCCGACTGCTGATACACCGCTGGAAATGGCCTTGGATGGTCCCATCCAGGTTGTTGAACCCAACCCTTTTTCCAATGCAAAGAGCGAGGGAATTGTCGAAAAATATTCTACCCTCTACACCATCTACTTCCGGGTAAGTAAGTACAACACTTTTGAGGAGAAAATGACTGCGATCATGCAAAGCGGCAGCAATATGTCTAGAAACCTTGCCAATACAGAAACCTTCGACCAGTATGAGTTGGGCGATGGCGACTCCAACGGTTGGGTTCGCTTCGAGACCGATCTTTCAAGTAACTGGTACAAGGACAAAGCATTCCCAGTTTTGGATGCACACAAAGATTACTACTGTCATTCGCACACGACAAATGCGCTACAATTGGAAGACCCTGAAGGCAGCCTCATCGTTATCCAAACGGGTGAGCAGAACTTATCGATCGATCGATCAAACTTCAATTCCAATAGTGCGCCCGTTGCTCAGCAGACTTTGGAATATGGCTTGGAGAAAGTTGTTCAGAACAATCGAGCTGTCAGTCGGATGATGGTGTGGTTGTGCTTTCACAATCTCTTTGGAGAGTGCAGTAGTTATCCGCCCAATTCAATCCAAATGATTAATTGTGAACTAGAACACGACTTCTACAAAGAAGTGGCAGACAAGCTCATTCCTGCGATGGACCCAGGTACGTACATTGGAAAGGCGAGCTACCGACTACCTGGTCGACTGGTTCAATCGGAAGAGAAACTGCAATTTGTCAAGTGATCATTTATCATTCAACAGAAATAAAAAGACAATGAAACTTAAATATTTTTTCATCTTTTTGGCCAGCTTGTTTTGGGGGACTCCATATATGAGTGCGCAAGCGGTCGCAGATATACCCACGATGAGTTTACACAGCCAGGTGACTTCCAGTGGACTGGTGCAATTGCGTTGGGCAACCAATGGTTACGATACATGGCAGGAGTCAATCACTCAGGGATTCATCATCGAACGATTAACGGTTAGTGCGAATGGTACACCTCTAAGCGGCACGCAAATGTTTCAATCCAAGGTGACCTTGGAAACCAACTACCTGCCATTGCCAGAGAGTCAGTGGGCAATAGATTTTCCAAGCAACGAATTTGCCGATGTCGCCAAAGGAACATTGTACGAGCCGGACACGACGACGATTTTATCGGGGCCACCGAAATTAGTCGATGCCCTGACATTGGAGGAGTCGAACGAAGCGCGTTTTTTGTTTGTACATTTTGCATCAGAGCAAGATTTCGATGTTGCAGTTGCGGCAGCTCTCGGATATGAAGACCCTTCGGCACAGATGAATCACGAATACGTCTACACCGTTCGGCTCAATACAACGGACCCTACTTACGAATTTGTCATCGGCTCGGTTCCGGTAAATACAGCCGATCCCACTTATTTGCCACCCTTGACGGAATTGACGGCAACTGGAATGGATGGAGTGATCATGTTGGAATGGGAGATTGCGTCCACTCGTCTGTTGTACAGCTCATACGATATTGAGCGAGACGATGGGAGTGGGGTTTTTGTCAAAGTCAACGAACAGCCTTTCGTGTTTGCCACAGATCGCGAAAAGGAACCAACCCATGCCATCTACTTAGACAGTATTCCTGCCAATGGGGTGGACTATACTTACCAAGTGCGCGGTCGTTCGGCCTTTGGAAACCGCGGTGAAGCTTCCAATAAGATCATTGCTCAGGGCGTGCCATCCCGGATGGAATTCTTTTTTGCTGAGTTCGATGTGTACAAGCACGAGGGCTCCCGAGTCAAGCTCAAGTGGCCCAATCTCTTTAGTGAGCCGGGCATCAGCAATATTGTTGGTTTCAATATTTTTCGTTCTCAAAGAAGCAGTTCAGGCTTTGCAAAAATCAATGCAACGATGCTTCCTGGCAATACAAAAAGATACTTTGATACTGCCCCATTGCCTACGGCTTACTATCGATTGCAAGCTGTAGATGTCAACGGCTATGAATACCTATCGGGTGCTGTGATGGTACAAGAAGTCGATACGGTTCCGCCCGTTCCACCTGTTGGACTCAACGGTACTTTTACCCTTAGTTCCATAGCGGAGCTCTCCTGGCAAGCCAACCAAGAAGACGATTTAGACGGCTATAAAGTATATGTTTCCGACAGCCGCGATGGGGAGTATACCCAGGCGACAGATTACAAAATTGAAAAGCCGGAATACATTCACGAAATTGATCCCGGATTTGTGGTAGACAGCATCTTTTTTAAGCTGTGTGCCATTGATAAAAACGACAACTATTCCGACCTCTCTCCGGCCTTTGGCATGGAGCGTCCAGACGTTGTCGGTCCGTCCCGTCCCAATCTCTTCAAAGCTCGCCCGACGCCTGCTGGCATCCGGATTGGCTTTAGGTTCAGCTCAAGTAAGGATCGCAGCCGCCACGAATTTCAGCGCAAGCCCAGGAATGCACCGGGTTGGCAAACCATTGAAAAAGTAGATGTCAGCGAAGAGGATGCTTTTTTGCAAATACTTCTTCAAAATAATCCTACTGATAGTTGCTATGTGGATACAACCATACTGGAAAGACGCGAGTACGACTACCGCCTCGTTGCTTACGACGATCAAGACAATGTATCGAGTTCCCAAATCCTCCACATCCGTCCCTATGACAGTGGTCGCAGGGGAGCTGTCAGTAATGTGTCTGTACGCACCGTTTGTACGCCAGTCGGCCAAATTCCACAGCAAGAAGCCTACGATATTTTGGAGCGTATTTTTGAAGACTACGACGCCAACGGAACGGTCAATTCCGATAGTTTGCAATTATTGACCTTCCACCAAATCATTACTGCTACCGAGTACAACGACCTCATCCAATTACGCGACTACGAAATCATCGAATTTTTGGAAGTCCGAAAAATGGAAGTTTGGGGTACCAATGTTGTCGCCACCATCGAACTAGACTGGGACTATTCGGAAGAAACCGATCTGGAAGATTTTCAAATCTTTCGCTCTGCCGAAGGTTCTGCCGTCATGTTATACAAAACCCTTCCCCGAGCCCAACTCAACAGCTTTTTGTTTGTAGACGAAGACGTTCGACCGGGCGGTCGCTATGTCTATCAACTCATGGCGCGGCATCGCGGCGGCGGGTTCAGCGATCTGAGCAAGGCGGTGATCGTGCAGGTGCCGTAGGGGAATTAATTATCAATAATCATTCAGGAATTTTCTCTTGTCAAGGCAAGGGCTGGTAGTGTACTGCCAGGACGAAAAATAACCTGTTACTATTCAACTTTTATCCATAATGTTATGAAGCGGATAACTCATTTCATCATTGTCATCTTGCTGCTGTTAGCGGCTAGTCTGAATCTAAAAGGCCAGGTCAATGGCTACACCATAGAGGAAAACAATACGGGCATCACTTCTCTGTACCAAGGGAGCGAGCTCATTGCTAAAGCCACCGAGCTGAACAACTTGGTACAATCTGCCATTCAAATGGACTTCCCAGTTTTCGGATACGACTTCTATCCCATTCTGGCGACTGTCGATCCGACCTGCGGTTACGATAAGCTTTTTGAAACGGCTGTCCTACAAAGTAACAATCAGGCATCGGCCTATGCCCTGGTTGTCAAAGAATTTCAGCCCGACGGCAACGTGTATTACCGAACCCATTTGAAATTGCCAAGTGCATCCCCTTTCGACCTTCTGACCATTTTTGAAAAAGAGGCCATCAACACCCTCTTTTTAGAAGCCATAGAAACAAAGGCCAAAGAAGACCCGACCAACCGAGCCTTCCGGAATGCTGTCAGCGAGCGAGCCGGTATAGCGTTTTTACTTACTACCTTTCAAGCCATTATCGACGGCCAGTTCAGCATCACAGGCAATGTCTTTGAGCTGGCCGGATTCGAGTCGGTAGATGTTGATCCGACCCAAGTTTTTGAGCGTGCTGGCATCACCGGAAATGTACCGACGAGCGGCGGCCAGGGCAATTGTACTTTCAGTGATTATTGTGGTATGAAGGTATCGGACGGTCCGGGGACACCAGGGTTTTATAGGGATGATTTGGGTGCTGTGACTTGGGATGCAAGTAATCCAATAGAGGATTTATTCTCAACATTTTCGCATGACTTTATCCTTACCGATAATGTCAATACCTCGGCTGAAATGGAATCAGCCAAACAAAAATTTGAGAGTTCGGGCGGTAAATTAATTGTCTGGATGCACTTTGCCAATGACCCAAGTAGTCCAACTGATGTTCCGAAGATTCTCTTCAAATATGGTGATAACCTTACGGATGAGGATGCAGAGCGAATACTCAATACGCTGTTTATTGCTTCTATGGGTGAGTGGATACCTGACCTTGAGCTAGGACAAGGAACTGTGGCTGCACTGGGAGAGACGGAAGAATCTAATTTGAGAAATGGCGGCTGTAATCCAAATTTTAAATGGGGAAAGACTTGTTTATTACCTCAACTAGAAGGATGGTATAGTTCTCAAAGTGATGTATTTGGTGCCGCAATTGGGGTTGGTTTATTGGATGGCCTTTTGGGAACTATTCAGACAATTTACGATTTGGGTAAGGGTGTTGGAAAGTCAATCCTAGAAAGGTGGAAAAGAAGAATAGCATATATTAAGGATGTTATTTCATATGGATTACAAACACGTTCCTTTCGTAAAGTTGCAGGAAAAGTTCTAAGAGACGCTACTCAGAGTATTAAAGAATCTCTTGATAGAGTCAAGCAGGTTTATACAACACTAAAATCCTACATAGACAATCTTGACTATGAAAAATTTAGGGAAATAGTCCAAAGTGTTTTCTGTGATATTTTGAATTGGTTTGAGGATTTGACAAACCTTGATAAAGAAGCTGGTTATGATGTTGGTCTACTTGCTTTTGACTTGGTACTAGGCGCGCTTACGGGAGGGGCTTCAGCTGGGTCAGGTTTTTTAGCAAAGATGTTAAAATGGGGAGATGGATTATTGGATAGTAGTAAGGGAGTTATTGGCAATATGTTAAATGAAGTGGGAAAGAAAGCTGCACAAGGAGGAGAATATGCTGTAAAGGTCTTTAAGTGTAAAATATTGGGAAGAGGTTGCTTTATGAGAGGAACTCCTGTGGTGATAGCAGTCAATGATGAGCTAAGTTTTGATAAAGACATGTTTGTAGAAGACTTTTCGGTAACGTCAATTCCAATTGAGAATGTAAAGTTATTTGATTACGTCGTCACAAAACAAAATATTGCTTCTTCAGATGATCTTATTGCAAGTAAGGATAACTATTCCATTAGTAAAGATCCTTACATAACCAATCAACAGGAGGAAAGAGATAAATTTGAATTGGATGAAGAGAACTGGTATGAAGTTGCCTTTGAAGAAATACGTGGCAACTCTTACTGTAAACTTGCGCTTCATAAAAAATGGATGGATAAGCAAGGTATTCATCGAGTAGGTGATATCCAGCAATTATATCTGCCAGAACAAGGAATTTTAGGGCAAAATCGCGTTACGTCGATAAAACATATTCTTCCTCAAAAAAGAATCGGTGAGGAAGGAGCAAGGAATTTTATACTTAGTCCAGTTACCGGTGTATTTGTACATCAATCTAATGATGTATGGAGCCTTACATTTGAGAATGGAGATTCCATACAAATTACGAGCAATCATCCTGTCTATTCCCTAGAAGTTACAGGTTGGAAGTCTGCCAGTAGTTTAGAGATAGGAGAAAGGGTTAGTACCCTTAAAGGAAATACAAGGTTAGAGAACAAGAGGAAACTTCAAGGAACTTTTGAGGTCTTTAATCTTGAAGTCAAGCAGTGGCATAATTTCTTAGTTGGTAAAAACGGTTTAGTTGTCCATAATTCAGGAAACTGTTTTAAAGAAGTTATTGATCTGTATACTAATAATAATAAGACCTTTCAATTACCAAGAAAGGAAAGGCGACTACCTCCTGCAAATCCAAATTTGCATGCCTTTGAAATTGAAGCTGTTGTTGATGAACAAGTAATTCGGATTCCATACACTGTAAATGGATTCCCAGATTTTACAAATCCTGATTGGTTTCCAGGTGTAGAGTTTATCTATAAACCCGCAAAATTAGTTGGAGATAATGATGGAAATAAAGACTTTACTCCTGCTTATCAATGGCTTAAAGAAAAATTTAAAAATGATACGAATATAAAATTTTCTGGAAAAAATGGAGGGGCATTTGACATAACGATTAACAATGTCAAAAGGAGATACACATGGCATCATCATGAGGATGGCAAAAGTATGATCCCTGTCTTGCAATCTATTCACTCGGCAGCGAATCCTCATACAGGGGGGGCTTCATTGATAAAAATTGACAATGGTGCTTACATTGGACTCTTTGATTCAATTGATTAACTGACATTTTATTTAATTTAGTCGTTAATTCATACTAAAAAATAGTCTTTATGTCAGATCATAAAAGAGGTTTAGATAACTTAATTTCAGAGTCCATCTACAATCGAGAATTGATTGAACAATTCGAAGCTGTCCTAGGAAAACTCAATGAAAAATACGTAGTTTTTTTACTGAATTACAAGGTCGGTGAAGATTGGCTAGATTTAGAAGAGGATATAGAGCCTTTTATCTTTAGCCCTTTACATAATGAAAATTTAAATGTAGAATTCATGTTTACGTTGCCACGGGTAATGGCACGATTACATTCCTATGACTTGGCATTTGGCCTTTCTGCAATTCATCGAAAGTATAAGTTGCTTCCGTTTTGCTCTTCTGGTTCCAGTCATTTAGTATACTTTATTGGACGAGAATCAGGCTATGTCTATGCTTTAAATCCAAATCAGGATATGGAATTAGCAATAAACTACCAAGAGCTTAATGATAGATTTCTGTTGTATGAAGACTTAAATGAGTTTTTATCTTCTATTACGCTAAAGCATTGGGAAGAGTAGCGAACTCATTTACTTTGATGCTCAAAATAAAACTTGTTTCTACACATTACCTCCACCCCCTAAAAAAGAATATACCTATAGATAAAATGCGGAAGGAAGCCGAGGGCTTCCTTCCGCAACCCAAATCGCTGCAAAACAAAGCGATCCAAAGTCATATAATTATTCTGATTTGCTATACGAAAATTAAAACTTCATGCGTTTCATCGATTACCGCAACAAACTGGTGCGACTGCACCAACTCATCAACCGCAAAGGAACCGGCGACCCCGCCGCGCTGGCGCGCCGGCTCGACATCTCCCGCGCCTCCGTCTTTCGATACCTCAACGACCTTAAGGACATGGGCGCCGACATCCGCTACTGCAAAAATCGACAGTCTTACCAGTACGAAGACAACAATACACCGGACTTTAAAGGCGAAGGCATCTAGTCGGCATCCTTTATCAGTCTTGCGCCCAAAACGGGCAGGCTGGCAAACCTTCCTTGTTGTATAGATTGGCATCGTGGGGGTTGTTGCCCCAGGCATAGCGAACGGCCGTCGGACGCTCGATGGCATCGCTCCATACCACCACTTCGTTGCCTTCTATCCGGGCCTTGGCCCACACGAAGGTGTTGTCGAGACCCGCCAGGGCAAAGCCTTTGAGATAGCCGTAGGGGTCCTTGACCTTTAGGCCGCTGCCGATGTGGTCGAATTGAATGCGGACCGTCCGACCTTCGACCTTTAAGCTCTTGTACATGGGGCCAGAGTAGACGAGGTCTTCGCCATAGGCCAGTTTGCGGGCGGCCAGGCTCAGCCGTAGGCCGACGTCTTGCTTGTTGCGCGGGTGGATGTCTGCTGCCTCACCGATGTCGATGATGACGGCTTGGGCGGTATTTTTGAGGTCGAGTACCTTGGTTTGGGCTTCTCGCAACTCCGCCCATCCGCTGTTGATTGGGACGGGGTCTGGCGCCATGAAGTTGGCGAGCTGGACGTAGAGGAATGGGAAGTCGCCACAGTTCATCCGTTGGCGCCAGTCGGTGATCATATCTTTCATCTGTTTTGCATAGCGGCTGGGGTCTAGCCCACCGGTATTGGATTCGCCTTGGTACCAAAGGGCGCCTTTGATTGGAAATCCGAGCCAAGGGTGAATCATCTTGTTGTACAATTTGGTAGCCACCTGGTTGTCGTGGGCATTGGAGAAGGGTTGTATTTGACTGACCTTGAATTGCCATTCGCCGGCCAGAGAAATGCGTCGGCGCTTGGTCTGCAAGTAGAGGTCTTCAGCTGCACCATAGATGCCGCCACCACCGCCGGTATCTTCTACCCGCACCGCAAGGACGTTCTGGCCTGCTTTCAAAACAGCGGCCGGAATATTGTACGTTCGTAGCTTATTGTATGCGGCTGTCATTCGGCCAACTTCTTGACCATTGACCCAGCTGATATCCGAATCGTCGATGGTCGACAGGCCCAGCTCTGCGGGGTAAGCGGCTTCTTCGGCGTCCAGCTCAATGTTCAGCCTAAACCAAACGATGCCGTCTACGCCTTTGTAGCCTTGCTGTTCCCAAAGTCCCGGTAACTGCATGCTTTTCCAGTCCGTCGTGTTCAAGCTCGGCGCAGCATAGGGCGCCTGCCCGTTGGCGAGTAGCCCTTTGTCTTTTTTGGGTAGTTCCCCCATCAGGTCGGTCAGTTTTTTTAGCATGTCGGCTTGGCGCTTGGCTTCCTGTTGGCCGATGGCCTCAGTGGCGGATTTGGCACTTGGGTAGCCGAGCGCTTTGGCACTCATCCAGGGTTCGATTCGGCTGCCACCCCAGGAAGCATTCAATAAGCCGATGGGAACATCTACATGCCGCTGCAACGCGCGCGCAAAGTAGTAACCAACGGCCGTAAAATTGCCCACCGTCGACGGATTGCAAGTTTGCCATTCACCTCCTGCAAGTTCTTTTTCTGGTTGAATGCTAGAAGTCAGCGGAACTTTAAAGTGACGGATTTTATCGTGCTTGCCGTTCGCAATTTCCTTACGGGCATTTTTGGAATCTGCAACAATCCATTCCATGTTTGACTGGCCACTGCAGAGCCACACATCACCGACCAGGATGTCTTTCAACACAATCTGTTGCTCTTGACCGGAGATGATCATCTCAAAAGGGCCACCTGCAGTTGTCGACGCCAACACAACTTTCCAATAACCATCGGCATCGGCTTGTGTGTCGAGGGCTTGCCCTCTAAATTGCACCTGTACTTTTTGTCCTGCTGCTGCCCAACCCCAAACGGGTACTTCGGCATCGCGTTGAAGAACCATGTGGTCGCAGAATAATTTGGCCAAGCGAATTTTGCCGAAGGCATCGCTCGGAAATCCCTGGCAGGCCAACATCAAGGAAAGGGTCAGAATAGAAAGTTTAGCAGAGGATTGCATAAGGTGGAAATTATAGTTTGAGAACAGCTTATGGAAAGATAAGCTTCTTTTTTAATTTATTGAGAGGAAGCCTTATATTCAGCACTACAATAAAACAATACACGATGAGTACCCATACAAACAAGAGCCGCCGCACCTTTATCCGCCAAAGCCTATTGGCGACAGCCGGACTTCCTTTATTCACCTATGCTTGTAACAACATGCCAGAAGCTACCAATAAATACCTAGACAATATCGGGTTGCAACTTTACACTGTCCGGGATCAACTGGCCGAAGACCCTGCCACGACTTTTAAAACGCTGAAGGAAATTGGCTACAAACAAGTGGAAATGATGCAGGTGCAAGGAATGGATAAGCTGATGCCAATGATTCGCGACAATGGCCTGCAAGTCAATGGCGCATTTTTCAATTGGAATTATTTGACAGGTAATTGGGCGATGATTGGACAGGAAGCTCCTGCAAATTATGCCTTTGAAAATATAGTGGAAGATGCCCAAAAGGAGCAATTGGAATACTTGGTGTTTGGTTACATCACCAAGGGGGAGCGCAGCACTCTTGACGATTGGAAAAAGTTGATTGATACCCTGAATAAGGCCGGTGAACAATGCAAAACAGCTGGATTGCAGTTGGCTTACCACAATCATTCATTTGAATTTGGCTCCGTAGAAGGGCAGGTGCCTTTCGAGATGTTGGTAGAGGGCTTGGATCCCGAGCTGGTCAAATTCGAGTTGGATATTTTCTGGGCCAGCATTGGTGGCTACGATCCGGTACAGACCATCAATCGCCTTGGCAAGCGCATTTATTTGCTTCATCTGAAAGACAAGCTTAAAGGAACGCCTGTGATCTATGACGAAAGGGAGGTGCCGAAAGATGCTTTCAAGGAATTGGGCAATGGCGTGGTTGATATTCGCGCTTGTATGGAGGCTGCCGAAAAATTAGGTGTTGCTCATTGTCATGTCGAGCAGGATCAATCGCCAGACCCGCTGAATAGTGTGGCGCAGAGTATGACTTGGTTGAAGGGGTAGTTTTGCAGTGGGGGTATTGAGCGGTGTATCTGTTATAAGTAAGTGATTTACTTCCAAATACATTTTTAGAAAACTATTTGCTCTTTATGGATTCGAGCAAAGCTTTCAAGTCGGTGATTTGCAAAGGTTTGCTGAGGAACTTCTTGATTTGAGGGTAGGCATCAGCCAATTTGATATCGTCGGGGTTGAGGGAGGTGGTCAGCATGGCGATGAGCGGAGGATCGGAATGATTTTGCTGCTGGTAGATTTCGAGGAACTCGAATCCGTCCATGACGGGCATATTGATGTCGAGCAAAATGATTTTGGGGTAGGGGTGCTTTTGTAAGTAGTTGAGGGCTTTTTGGCCGTTGGTAACGATGGCTACTTCCAGCTTTGGAAAGTGCTGCCGGATGAGTAGCTCGTTGTAAAAATTGGTTGTCTCGTCGTCGTCGACCAAAAGGATGGTTGATGGTTTTTCCACTAGTTGTTAGGTTATTTTTGATAGGCTTTTACGCCGGCCAAAACGGCTATTGCTAGGTGATTTTCCTTCGGTGGGATGGGGCAGTTGTACCGATCGCTGTAGGCGCAGTAGGGATTGTAGGCTAGGTTGAAATTTAAAATGATGTTTTTCTCCTTGGGAATCTTCAGGTCGATGTAACGGCCGCCACCATAGCTTTGGGCGCCATTCGATAGGTCGGTGAAAGGGAGAAATAAATGATCTCTGTACAAGGGCATTGCTATTGTTCGAAGGTTTTGGTAGACATTGAGTTGTCGTTTTTTTCCCTTCATTTTAAAATGCAATTCACCATATTTTTTAAAGGTTTTTTCCTTTCCGGCGTAGGTTGGCATTTGAAAAGGTTTTTCATTTGGTGTGCGAACCAATTCGGCCTTGACCACATAGCTTGGATCAATGTCGAAAAAATCCAATCCTTCAAACGAGGGGACCTTTTCCAATACGAGTGGAGAAGTATCTTCATTGGAAAACTGCTTGTTGAGCTTATCTTGAAACTGCTGCACGTCTTGTCGGGATGTTTCCAACTCTGTATTTGTCAAACGCTTACCACCACTGCAGCCGATGAGTAGGAGGCTGAGAATAAGGCAAATGAATTTCATGTATTATTTGTTTAGCTGTTCTGAAAAAAGACTGGCTGTTGTTTGGCTCAGCTTGCGATGCCAACTACCAGTGCGTCGATCAAACCTGTGGTTTATGGCAAAGATTTGAGCTGGAAGCTGTCCCATGAATTGCTTGCCGGATAGCCATCACAAACTGGATCATTCAGTGGGTCATTGGGAAAAACAACCTGATGTTGAAGCCCGCATCTGTATCGCTTTTTACTTCGATCTTTCCTTTGTATTTGTCTAGAATTTTTTTGACGATGTGCAATCCAACACCGCTTCCTTCGACATGATCGTGAAGTCTTTTGAAAAGTGCAAATATTTTGTCACCAGATTTTTCGAGGTCGACACCCAGCCCGTTGTCGTCGCATTCCAATACGTTGTAATTTTCGTGCCTATAAGAGCGAAGTCGAACGGTCAGTTTGCGTTTTGGAGATCGGTATTTGATGGCATTCGATAGGATGTTGTCCATGATGCTGTTGAAGTAAACCGGCGGAAAATGAATTTGTGGACAAGCTTCAAAATCCACTTGAATATCCCACGACTCCTCCGATAGCGACTTCTCAAAATACTGAATGATCTCCGCACTTGCTTGGGATAGGTTGATGGTTTCAAACAATAATTCTGTATTGGAAATTCTGGATACTTCCAACAGATTTTCGACCGTATGCTGCAGTTTATTGACAGAAGTTTTCAAATAGCCCATTGCTCTTTCGACGATCTCCTTTTCTGCCTTTGGAATGTTTTCCGAAAGCAAGTTAATCATGTTGTTGATATTAATGACGGGCTGTTTGAGATCGTGCGAAACAGAATAAATAAATTGATCGAGCTGTTGGTTGAGCTGCGACAATTGGTTGTTTTGCTGGATGAGGGCCTCTTGTTGAAATTCAATCTCCAACATCTTGCTGATCCACTTGCCAACCATTTCTACATAGAGCTTATCCATCTCCGTAAAAGGCTCCTGCCGATTGCTTTCGCTGGCAAAGCAAATCGTCCCAAAAAAGGACTCGTTGACATAGAGCGAAGTTCCAATGTAGGTTTCCAGCGGCCACAATTGATAAGCACTGATTTTGGATAAAGGCGTCTCGCGAATGGGACAAACTGCAATGATCTTACCTTCTTCCAACATTACCCGACAATAGGTATGTTGCAAGGGAAGTATCTGCCCGGCCTGCATACGAGCATCGGTCGGGTAGGCACTGTAAATGTAATAGGTCCCTTTGGAGACATCTATCTGGCTGACCAAACCAAGCTCAATTTTGAGATAGCGCGCACTGATGCGGAGTACTTCTTGTAGCTGGGTTTTAAAATCCGTCGAGGCCGTCGTCGTTACTTGGAAGAGCGACTTAAAACGATCCTCTTCCTCCGTCAACTGCACTTGTATGGATTTTACAGAGCTGATGTTTTTTTCGTCCATTGTCGAAAGGCTAAAGTTGAATGATGCTAACGCAGGCTAAGCTCGATGTGCGAAGTATGCTCGGCAGAATGATAAACTCTGTGGGTGGCCTTGATGAAATCGGCCTCATCGGCATAAAAGATGTTGTCGACAAATTTTTGGGGATTGCGGTCGATGAGCGGAAACCAACTGCTTTGTATCTGGATCATAATGCGGTGGCCTTTTTTGAAGGTGTGCAAGACGTCTTGCAAAGGCAATTCAACATCGGTAATCTGGCCAGGGGTGAAGGGTTCCGGTTTGTTGAAGTCGTTGCGATAGCGCCCGCGAAGCACCTCGCTGCGGACCATCTGCTCGTAATGCCCCATGCGGATGTTGGGTGGATTGTGAGCATAGTCCGGATGATCGCCAGGGTAAACGTCTATCAACTTGACCACCCAGTCGGCATCCGTTCCGCTGGTCGATACCTTCAGCCGCGCCATAATCTCTCCTGAAACGGTGACTGCCTCTGTCAGAGGAGGCGTCTCAAAGACCAACACATCTGGTCGCCTACCGGCAAAGCGCTGGTCGTCGGTCATGTATTTGCGAGGGGTGAAGACTACCTTGATGTCTTCGCTGTATGGAACGGGCTTGGCCGGATCGCTGATGTATTCCGAAAAGGAGTCCTTTGCTTTGGGTGCATCGAAGCCCAGCTCTTGGTCCACTTGTAGATAAAGCTTTTTCTTTTGAACATTGGCGGGTGGCCACTTGGCAAATTTTTCCCACTCTTTGCTACCCGTATTGAAAAGATAGGCTTCTGGCAGTCCTGTATCGTCCCAACCTTTGAGGTGGTGCTTAAAGAAGCGAAACTCAATCTCTTGCTGATAAAAATCAGATATTTTTTTGCCGAAATGTACTGCTCCAATGTTTTGCTCTGGCCTGTTTTTCGACCAATCGCCATGGCTCCACGGCCCCATCACCAAGCTGTTGTTGATGCCCGGATTGTTCTTCTCAATGGTCTTGTAAGTCATCAGCGGACCGTACAAATCTTCTGCATCAAACCAGCCACCAACAGTCATCACTGCATGCTTAATGCCCTTGAGGTGGGGCAAGATGTTCCGCTTTTGCCAAAACTCGTCGTAGTCGGGATGCTCTTTGAGCTGTTGCCAAAAGAAGTTATCCTTGCCGTAGTATTTGTCGCCGTTTTTCAAGGGTCCCATCTCTAGAAAAAAGCGGTATTGGTCAGGGGTGCCAGCATCGATGAGGGGATACCAACTTTCGGTAGTCGGCCCTTCTTTTTGATAGCCAAAGACCGTGGTGGCCATAAAGTAGCTCAGAAAATAGGCACCGCGATGGTGAAAATCGTCAAAATAGAAATCGGCGATGGGCGCTTGAGGGGAAGACGCTACCAGCGCAGGATGCCCGCAGATGGTACCGGTTGTTGTGTAGAAACCTGGATAAGAAATGCCCCATTGGCCAACCCGTCCGTTGTTGTTGGCAACATTCTTCAGCAGCCATTCGATGGTATCGTAGGTGTCCGAGCTTTCATCTATGTCTTTGTTGGATTGCTTTTCAGGGATGTGGGGACGCATATTATCATAGCTTCCTTCCGACATCCAGCGGCCGCGGACATCCTGGTACACAAAGATGTATTTGTCCTCCATCAGATAGCGAGAGGGACCAATGGAATCCCGGTAGGCCGTCGGTCCGTAGGGGCGGCAGCTATAAGGGGTGCGCTTCATCAATATGGGATAGGTATTCTCCGGCGAGGCATCCTTTGGGACATAAACGGCCGTGTACAGCCGAACACCGTCTCGCATGCGAATGTTGTATTCGCTTTTGTCATACATCGATTGGGCAGTTGCGAGAGCTGTTTTGGCTGGAAGAATGCTCTGGGTATCCGCTTGAACAACTTTCTTGCTGCTATTGCAAGACAGCCAACAGATGCAAAGCGCAACAGCCAGGAGTTGCTTTAGAACGATTTTGGTCATGTGGTCTGCAGGTTTTATCCCAAGTTAGAATAAAGTTTGTAGGTTTTATAACAAATCCGCCAGCAAGGTCATGGCAATGCCCGCCGCTGCTCCGGAAATGAACAGGTTCCAGTGATACTGTCGGACCTTCAAAACATTGAGAACCAGATAGCTCAAAAGAAGGATAAAAACGACAATCATCAACTGTCCCATCTCAATGCCGATGTTGAAGGCCAGCAGTTGCTCCCACAGCGAGCCTTCCTCTCCGGGAAGCATCGACGCTCTAAGGAAGTTGGAAAAGCCCATCCCGTGAATCAGGCCAAACAACAGTGCAATGCCATAATTCAGCCGGATTTTGGCCCTTGATTTTACTCTTTGCAGCTCTGAATCACCCAGCGATACATTGTAAAAGCTGGTAGCCAGAATGGTCACTGGAATCAAGATTTCGATGATTTTGGCTGGAAAACGAAGGAAGTCCAGTATGGCCAAGGCCAAGGTAACAGAATGCCCGATGGTAAAGGCTGTCACCAAAAGGAGCACATGCCGCCATTCTCTGAGTCGGTAAATGGCACAAAGAGCTAGTATGAAAATGATGTGGTCGTAGGCATTCAGATCTGAGATATGCTCAAATCCAAGTTTCAAGTAGATAGAGAACATGCCGGAGCCCATAGTACAAGAGATTTCTTGGGTCAAAAATAGCTAAATTTTTCAGCCTTGCGACATGGATCGTACAGTCAGTAGACGTTGTGAGGGTTTTCCCAACTTGACCAAAAAAATAAGCGACTATCGGATTTTGGGAACCCGTTTAGTCGCTTGAGAGAGATGAATAACTGTTACTGCTTATTCTTAAACTGTATTCAAACAGTTGATGTCGATACGAAAAGTTTTGCTCTGGCTGTACAGTACGCCAGAAGAGGGGACGTGAAAACCATTTAGAATAAAGGGGGATATTTGTCTTAGGAAACGAAGCGAGGAAAGACTTTTTATAGCTTGCTACTATATTTTGCTCTTCAAATTTATTTTTTATTTATAAATAAATCAACATTTTGACGAATTTTTTCTCAAATCCTGACATATTTCTGCTATACCAATTGGTTTGAAAGCGCTTGTACGACCTTTGTTTTTGTTAACTTTGCCATCAAAACGCACATCCTATGGGTCAACAAGAAGATATCAAGCACTCCAGTCTGATCACCGATGAAGATATTGCCCTTTTTCAAGCGGGTAAGCACTATCGTTTGTATCAAGTTCTAGGTAGCCAAACCTGCAGTTTTGAAGGACAAAAGGGGACTTTTTTCGCTGTTTGGGCGCCGAATGCGGAGCGGGTTTCACTGATTGGTAATTTCAATGCTTGGAATGGCAGCGAGCATCCCATGTTTTCTCGTTGGGACGGCTCAGGGATTTGGGAGTTGTTTGTTCCGGACATTGGACACGGAATGCTCTACAAATACGAGATCATTGCCCGCGATGGGAGTCGTTTGGAGAAAAGCGATCCTTTTGCAAAGTTTTGTGAAGTTCCGCCCAAAACAGCCTCCATCGTCTGGGAAATCGACGATTATAAGTGGAAGGACAAAAAGTGGATGACTGCTCGAAAGAAGAAAGCAGGTAAGCCTGAGCCGTACAGCGTCTATGAGGTTCACCTGGGATCGTGGAAGAAGTTGCACGAGGATGGTAATCGCTCTTTGAGCTATCGCGAGTTGGCCGACGAGTTGGTGGCCTATGTCAAGGAGATGAACTATACGCATGTGGAGTTGATGCCCGTGATGGAGCATCCTTATTTCCCTTCTTGGGGCTATCAAATCACTGGATACTTTGCACCGACCAGCCGTTTTGGGGTGCCGCAAGACTTTATGTACCTCATGGATGCGTTTCACAAGGCGGGCATCGGTGTTTTGTTGGATTGGGTGCCTTCCCACTTTCCGGAAGACGCCCACGGCTTGGCTGATTTTGATGGTACGCATCTGTACGATCACGCCGATCCGCGCCAGGGCTTTCACCCCGACTGGAAGAGCTGTATTTTCAACTATGGCCGCCATGAGGTACGTTCCTTCTTGATCTCCAATGCGCTTTTCTGGCTCGACAAATACCATGTAGATGGCCTGCGGGTGGATGCCGTTGCTTCTATGCTCTATTTGGATTATTCCAGAGAGGAAGGCCAGTGGGTTCCCAATAAGTATGGTGGAAATGAAAACCTGGAGGCCATTTCTTTCCTCAAAGAGTTTAATGAAACCGTTTACCACGAGTATCCAGATGCAGTGACCATCGCGGAGGAGTCGACTTCCTGGACGGGTGTTTCTCGTCCGACTTATACCGGTGGCTTGGGCTTTGGGCAAAAGTGGATGATGGGCTGGATGCACGATACCCTAGAGTATTTTTCCAGAGAACCCATCCATCGTCGCTTTCACCACAACGAGATTACTTTCAGCCTGGTTTATGCTTTTACGGAAAATTTCATGCTGCCGCTTTCCCACGATGAAGTCGTACATGGTAAAGGCTCTCTGATGGATAGTATGCCCGGAGATGAATGGCAGCGATTTGCCAATCTGCGGGCTTTATTTGGCCAAATGTTTACCCATCCTGGCACCAAGCTATTGTTTATGGGCAGCGAGTTTGCGCAAACCAGCGAGTGGAGCATCGAAAAGGGACTTGAATGGTGGCTATTGGATTACGACTTCCACAAGGGGGTCCAGCGATGGGTCAGAGATCTCAACGAGTTGTATAGGGGAACTCCTGCTCTGTATCGAAAGGGTTTTGAACCAGATGGCTTTGAATGGATCGACTATGGCGACCACCAAAACAGCGTGCTGGTGTATTTGCGTAAGGGCGCTGAGAAGGACAAGCCTGTCTTGGTCATCTGCAACCTGACACCTGTAGTGCGCGAAAATTATAAAATCGGGATCAATCAGCGCAAAAGCTGGAAGGAGCTGCTCAACAGCGATGCCAAGAAATATGGTGGTAGTGGACTAACGATCAAAGGCAGTCTGAAACCGAAGAAGGAAAAGGAAAAATGGCACGATCGGGATTACAGCTTGACCCTCACTCTGCCGCCTCTGGGCATAGTCGTATTGGGGTAGCATCGGGTGTTTTTGCAGTAAAATTCTTGATTTGCTTTGATGGAGCATCACATCAACAGTTACTTTAAAGGAGAAAAACAAGGGAGCTTGGTCTTTCTTGGACTGGGCCTGGTGGCTTCTGTGGTGGCAGCTGTAGGCTGGTGGTATTTTGCGGATGCTTTCTGGCAAGGTCTAGCCATTCCAGTGGGGGTGATCGGCCTGATCCAGTTGTTTGTTGGGACGACTGTTTATTTGCGAACGGATGGACAATTGACAGCTTTGTTGCGACAATTCCAAGAGGTGCCTCAGAAGTTTGCTGCGGAAGAAGGTCGGAGAATGGCGGCTGTCAACAGAAATTTTCAAACTTATCGAGCTGTGGAATTGAGTCTTTTTATCCTTGGATTTGTATTGCTGTTTTTGGGTACGCTGGGGGCGTGGGGCGATTGGACGGCGGGTATGGGTGTCGGCTTGGCCAGCCAAAGTGCCTTGATGCTGGTTCTGGATTCATTTGCCGGATGGCGCGGCAGCCTTTATGAACATCAAATCAAACGTTTGTAATGGAGTTCTCTTTATTTACTGCTTCTTTTCTATCTAAGTAGTAAGCTCCAAAATGATATTTTCTACTTCTTTCGTTAGTGATCATTCGACTAAACCGGCTGAATATGAAACGATGAAAAAAAATTATCAAAAAGAATATATAGATGTTTCAACTGCATTCAGAAAGTCGAATAGCTCAAAAGAAAGTTTAGATAAATTATTTGACCTGCTCTACGAACTAGAGAAAGTGAATAGATCACAAAACGAAGAAAAAATACTTTCAGACATATATACTCTTCTAGGTTTTCATCAGTCTGCTTACGAGGCTTACAAACCCACGGTTGACCTGACGAATAGAAAAGAAACAAAGAAACTCTACGTTTTAGCGCAAAAAGCAAAATCGCACGCCAATTATTTTGCGACAAAGGACATTCGAAAACTACAGAAAAAAAGGGAACAGCTTGAGTTGTTGCCAGAAGACTTCAAAAGCGATGAAGTCGATGAAAACAGCTTCTTTTTAGATAGGAAAGATGTTGTCATTTTCAACAAGCCTCTGAAAAAGGGTAAAATCGAAATACACATTCAGAGGGGTCATAAATTTGAAGATGACAAAATAAAGATCATAGAATACATCTACTGGCTAGGCAATTGCCGCGACTTGCTAATTGATTTTTACAACTCAGAATTGAGTGACTACCTAGGTGAACAGGCAAACGACGATTGGTATGACACTTTAGAAATTTTTAGCGTCCAAATTACTGTTGGTAAAAACGGAAAACTATTTGCCGACATCTCAGCTGGAGATGAATTTATGTCTGATCATATACTAGATATACAAACAGAAGAGGAAAGAATCATTGAAATAGGCTACGATGGATAACAAGCTGTATTAAATATTAAAATTCATATTTTTTTCGTAGAAAAATCAATATTTACACTTATTTTCTTAGCTTTATAGTATAATGTTTACAGTGTAGCAGTTTAGCCTCCTATCTTTTGGAAGGTGTTTCATTGGCTTGAAAAGTCATTTTTTACTGCGACACATTTTTATTAACCCTGAAAAATTTATTATGGAACAACACAAATTTTCAGAAATTGTAAAATTGGCATCTGCCCAATTCTCTGTGCCTAACGCTACAAAAACAATTGCTTCCGCTTCAGAGTTATCTGATGTTTTCTCTCCGCCTCATCACGGCCCGCCAAATGTCCCGATCGGTGTCAATAATGTAGATCATGGCGATAACTTTACGCACTTTCCAATTTTGAACTCGGGTACTTATTATCTGTTTTTACCGCATGAGGCAGAAGTTGTTGAAGTATTTGATTTTCATTACAATGGGCCTTCGCAGTACGAGCCACATTATTTTCCAATTGAACTTGAAGCCATACCGGCTAACGAACTTTTTGAAAGTCCTTTCAATCAGGGATATAGAACAAAATCGCCCGTAATTTTCAATCAACATTCACCTCAGCCAATAGCCATTCATTTCAGCGTCAGATCAGACGATCATGATTTTATGCTGAAGTACATTGTCGTGTAAATGGCTGCAATCCCAGTTGCTTGAAAAAAGGGTTTAGAGTCTACTCAGTTTAAAAGCTTGTAGACTCTAAATTTATCTTGAATATGAGTGTCTTAGACAAATTACATAATGGCTTATTTTGAAAGACTTTCACCTTTGTCTAAGTTCTTAACAACCCAGTCCAGTAGCTTGCCAATTAGTTGGAAGTTCTGCTTTTCTCAGTGAATGAATCTATCTGTGCCATAGTCTGTCGATGTAAAAGCAAAAAATGGCATTTAAATAAATTATAAAGTAACAATATTTGTTCAGCTTGTCTTTTCGCTGTACCTTCATACTAGCGTTATCAAAAAATTTTATGTACAAATCAAGCGATTTATTTTCTTTATTTGCATACGATTTTTGTTGAACGCTTCTTCTCGAATCCAATCTCAAGTACAAAAAAATAGTTGTCGGTTCAGTCGGACAGTAGGTCCTGTACTTGTCAAAATCTGAGGCACTTTCATAGGTGATCAATTTGGCATTGAAAGGTTTGTTTGTGTGAGCTATATAAGATTTGAACATCCTCTGGGGTATTCATCCGCTTGGACCTTGGCGTCAATTGGTAAGCAGCAATTTTTTTAACACCATAAAATCAAAGGAAATGACTCCAGAACTTTTAAGCAATGAAGAGTATTCTTACACCGATAAATACTCGGGTAAAAAACTTGAGTTTTCTCCAAAGTCGGGGGAGGTCGTCGCTACCTTTAAAGAAGCCGATATGTCGGAAGCTTCTGAAACACTTCGCTCTTCCTCCTCGCTCAAGGTAAAACAACTGAATCCGAGAAGGCGATTTGCTGTTCTGCAAGTATCTGAGGAGGAGGGCATGGAAACCTCCGCTGCCATGTCTGACATCAATGACCAAGTGGCGAATCAAATTCCCGTTTTATTGGATGGAGAAGGTCTGACCCGCTATTTTATTCCCGACGAGTGTACCGTCCAATTTAAGGAAGGTGTCAGCGAGCAAGAGGTCGAAAGAATCAACAATGAGCTTGGAAGTTCTATTATTGTCAAGCAAAGAACGCCTGGATACTACACCATTTCTGTGCCTGAGGGTCTGGGCTTGTTTGAAACCATCCGGCAATTGCTGGATATGGAGGAAGTCGACTTTGCCGAACCCAGCGAATTTGGACTGGACGATGCCTTGGATTACATACCCAACGACACGAACTTCGACAGGCTGTGGGGCTTGCAAAACACTGGCCAAAGGGTCAATGGAACAACGGGTGTCAGAGGGGCGGACATACAGGCTACGAAGGCTTGGGACATCACCAGAGGCATTCGGGACGTTATCGTGGCCGTTATAGACACAGGGGCAGATATGGATCATCCGGATTTGAGGGACAACATTCTTGCCCGTGGAAATGAAGATTGGGATTTTGCCGCCAATGACAGTAGTCCGGATGATGAAGGCGGCTCTTCTCACGGAACCCACGTTTCCGGGACCGTTGCTGGGGTAGACAACAACATTGGCATCATTGGAGTGGCTCCGGGTTGCCAAATTATGCCTCTGCGGATCAACCTAAGAGCTGGCATGAATGCCAACCGTGCAGATGCCATCAATTTGTTGCGGCTCAAGCGCGTACCCATACAAGTCGACGCTATGTGATGAATTGCAGTTGGCGAATGAGTGGCAATACCACAGCGGTACACAGAGCCATCATTAAAGCTCAGCAAAGCAATGTCGTCGTCGTATTTGCTGCCGGAAATTCGGGGCGCGATATTCATGTACGACCACAATACCCAGCAGTTTTTCCAGAGGTCATCGCCGTAGCCGCAACGGATCAAAGAGATCGAAAGGCGTCCTTTTCCAATTATGGTGTAGAGGTAGATGTCTCCGCTCCGGGTGTAAACATTTGGTCTACCATAGATCGAGGGCGATACGACTACAAGAACGGTACCTCTATGGCCGCTCCACATGTCGCAGGGCTGGCCGCTTTAATTTGGTCTGTGAATATGAACTTCAGCAATGCACAAATCAGAGAAATTATCCAAGATAGTAGCGACGACATAGACGATCTCAATTCTTCTGATTTTACTGGAAAACTAGGCGCAGGCCGAATCAATGCCTATGAAGCTTTGCTACTCGCCAAAGAGCGAAACTCTTCCAACCACCAAGCCAATGGCATTGCCCTGGTGCGCCAGACGCCTGGTTGGAGTACCATCCCGATCGCAACGGCCAAAGGAGATGGCAATTGGAAGATTACCAACGGCGGTGTAACGAATTTCATACAAGATTGGGCCAACCAGCCCGGTGTTCGGGTTGTGGCTGGCGATTTCAATGGGAATGGCCTGACAGATATTGCTTTGGTTCGCCAGATACCTGGTTGGAGTACCATTCCGATTGCCTTTGCACAGGGAGACGGCAATTGGAAGATTACCAACGACGGTGTAACGAATTTCATACAAGATTGGGCCAACCAGCCCGGTGTTCGAGTGATCTCTGGCGATTTCAATGGAAATGGCCTGACGGATATTGCTTTGGTTCGCCAGACACCTGGTTGGAGTACCATTCCGATTGCCTTTGCACAGGGAGACGGCAATTGGAAGATTACCAACGGCGGTGTAACGAATTTCATACAAGATTGGGCCAACCAGCCCGGTGTTCAAGTGATCACCGGCGATTTCAATGGAAATGGCTTAACGGATATTGCCCTGGTTCGGCAGACGCCCGGTTGGAGTACCATCCCGATCGCTTTTGCCCAGGGAGACGGCAACTGGAAGATCACCAATGGTGGCGTGATAAACTTTATACAAAACTGGGCCAGCCAGCCCGGTGTCCGAATTATCACCGGCGATTTTAATGGAAATGGCTTGACGGACATCGCCCTGGTGCGTCAAACACCCGGCTGGAGTACCATCCCGATTGCTTTTGCGCAGGGAGACGGCAGTTGGAAGATCACCAATGGTGGCGTGACGGACTTTATACAAAACTGGGCCAACCAACCCGGTGTCCGAGCGATTCCCGGCGATTTTAATGGAAATGGTCTGACAGATATTGCGCTGGTTCGCCAGACGCCCGGTTGGAGTACGATCCCGATCGCCTTTGCGCAGGGAGATGGCAGTTGGAAAATCACCAATGGTGGCGTGACGGATTTTATACAAAACTGGACCAACCAACCCGGTGTCCGAGTGGTCCCCGGTATTTTTAATACCGCTTTGGTCCCAGCGTAGCGTTTTGACATGGGTTGTCCCAGACTTTCTT